>JAHEJE010000242.1 GCA_024639035.1 Alphaproteobacteria bacterium | reverse complement strand
CAAGTCGGGCTCCATCGAATTGCTGATGACCCTGCCGGTGTCGGCGGGCGAGGCGGTGATCGGCAAATGGCTCGCCGGCAGCCTGTTCATCGGCATCGCGCTGATCGGCACGTTCCCGCTTTGGATCACCGTCAACGTCCTCGGCGACCCGGACAACGGCATCATCGTGGCCAGCTATCTCGGCAGTTGGGCGCTGGCATCGGTGTTTCTGGCGGTCGGGGCGGCGGTTTCGGCGCTCACGCGCAACCAGGTCGTGGCATTGGTCCTGGCGGTGGCGGTGTGTTTCGTGCTGATGACCGCCGGCATGCCGCTGGTGCTTGATGCGGTGTCGGATCATGTGCCGCCGGCGGTGGTCGATGCGGTCCGCAGCTTGAGCGCGCTCAATCACTTCACCAGCATTTCACGCGGCGTTCTGGTGGTCAGCGATCTGGTGTGGGTGGTGTCGATGGTGGCGTTCTGGCTGTTCGCCAATGTCGCCATCATATCGTTGAAGAAAGCGGACTGAGGGCGCTGTCATGAAGATGCTTTCAGGATGGTCGCGCGAACGGTTGACGGTGGCAGCGCTGGTGCTGGCGGCGATCGTTCTGCTCGCGGTCAACATGTTTGCCCAGACGATGCTCGGGTCGTGGCGGGCCGATCTCACCGAAAACAAACTGTTCACGGTCACCGCATCGACCCGCACGGTGCTCGAGGGGCTCGATGAACCGGTCTCGTTGAAGCTGTATTACTCGCGGGCGCTCGGCGACCGGGCGCCGCAATATGCCGCCCATGCGGAACGGGCCATCGGCCTTCTGCGGCGCTATGAAGATCTTGCCGGCGGCAATCTGAAGTTCGAGGTCATCGATCCCGAACCGTTTTCCGATGCCGAGGACCGGGCGGTGGCGGCGGGCCTGCGCGGTGCGCCGCTCGACGATAGCGGCCAGACCGCCTATCTCGGCGTGGTCGGGACCAACACCACCGACGATCAGGAGACGATTGCCTTCCTGACCACCGAGCGTGAGGACTTCCTCGAATACGACCTCACCAAGATGATCCACAAGCTCGGCGATCCGGCACAAAAGACCGTCGGCCTCATCACCTCGCTGGGTATCGCCGGCGGTGTCGACCCGCAGCGCGGGCGGCAACCGGCCTGGATGGTGCACCAGCAGGTGTCGGAGTTCTTCAAGATCGAGGTGATCGATCCGGCATCGGGCGCGATCCCGGCATCGGTCGATGTGCTGATGCTGGCGGCGCCCGGCAAGCTCGAAGCGGCGATGGTCTACGCCATCGACCAGTACGCCCTGTCGGGCAAGCCGGTCGTCGCCTTCCTCGATCCGTTCGCCGAGACCCATCCGCAGCAGTTGCCGATGCTGGAAGAAGGCGACCCGCTGCACAAGCTGCTGGCCGGCTGGGGCGTTGAAATGGAAGTCGGCAAGATTGTCGGCGACCTCAAGCATGCCCGCCGGGTGCAGTTCAACGCCAACGGGCAGGCCCAGGTGGCAAGCTATGTGCCGTGGCTCAATCTCGACAAGCAGGCGCTCGATCAGGGCAATGCCCTGTTCTCGAGCATCGAGCATCTGGTGCTTGCCAGCGCCGGTGCGTTCAAGCCGCTCGACGGCGCCAAGACCGAATTTGCGCCGCTGATGCTGACGTCGGACGAGGCGATGCTGATCGACGCCGTCGAGATGCGCGCTCCCGACCCGTTGCGGCTGATGAATGCCTACAAGCCCGGCGGCAAGTCGCTGGTCCTGGCGGCCCGATTGTCGGGCACGGCCGAGACTGCGTTTGCCGATGGTGCGCCCAAGCCGGCGCAAGGCGCGGGCGAGACAGCACCCAAGCCCGATGCCGCCAAGCATGCCGCTTCGGGCGACATCAACGTGGTGCTGGTCGGCGATGCCGACATGCTGTTCGACAGTTTCTGGGCCCAGGCGCGCGAGATCCTCGGCCAGCGGTTCATCGTGCCACGGGCGCACAATGCCGATTTCCTGCTCAATGCGCTGGAAAACCTGACCGGCGGGGCAGCGTTGTCGGGCCTGCGCGGACGTGGCGTGGCCGAGCGTCCGTTCACGGTCGTGGGCGACATTCGCCGCCAGGCCGAGGCGCAGTTTCGTCAGCGCGAACAGGAGCTCAACGCCAAGCTTGCGGAAGCCCAGAAGAAGCTGACCGAGATCCAGTCGCGGGCCGAGGGCGGCAATGTCATTCTTTCCGATGAGGACAAGCAGGCCATTTTAGGGTTTCGCAGCGAGGTGGTGACGGTGCGCAAGGATCTGCGCGAAGTGCAGCGGGCGCTGCGGGCCGATATCGAAACCCTCGGGTTCTGGGTCAAGGCCATCAACATCGCCGGTGTCCCCGGTCTGATCGCCGTGCTGGTCGGCGGCATTGCGCTGGTCCGGCGGCGGCGGTCATGATGGTCGGGCCAGGGCAAGGGAGCACGATATGACACCCAGGCTGGTTCTTTCATTGGGCGTAGCGGCGCTGATCAGCGTCGGGGCAGCGGCTGCCGCCTGGCAGTCGACGAAGCCGCAGGTTCGCCCCGGCAGTGCGGGCGGCGAACTGTTGCCCGATCTGATCGACCGGGTGAACGCCATCGCCGGCATCGAGGTGCGCCACCTCGGCAAGACGATCCGGCTGCAGCGGAGCGACGGCACGTGGCAGGTGGTTCCCAGCGGCTATGAGGTGCGGCCCCGCAAGCTGCAGGAGACGCTGGTTGGCCTGATCAGGCTGAACAAGCTTGAGCAGCGCACCGCCAAGGCGGACAAGTATCCCATTTTGCAGGTCGAGGACTCCGATGGTGCGAACAGCAAGTCCCGGCACATCATCCTCAGCGACGAGACCGGCGCCGAGGTCGGTTCGGTGCTGCTCGGCAAGGCGGCCACCGGCTACACCAGCGGCGCCGAGGAAGCGCAGTATGTCCGCCTGGCCGGCGATGCCACAAGCTGGCTGGTCAAGGGCAGCGTCGCGGCCGGCGCCGAATACAAGGACTGGGTCGACACCACCGTGGTCCAGGTCAACACCGGCGCGGTCAAGGCGGTGGAGATTTCCCAGGCGGACGGCGAAAGCCTCAAGTTGCTCAAGACCGGCAAGACCGAACAGGGCCACGACCTGTTCACCATCCAGGGCCTGCCGGACGGCGTCAAGCCGAAGGACGACCTCAACGTGCGCTATGCCGCGACCGATCTGGCCAATGTGGAGTTCGTCGATGTCCGCAAGACCGCCGTCAGCGGCGACCCGGCGAGCCGCGCCGTGCTGGAGACCGACAAGGGCTTGAAAATCGCCTATCGGCTCTATCGCGAGGGCGACGGGAACTGGCTGAACGTGGTGTTGGTGGCGGCCGGCGACGATGCCGAGGGGGCTGAAAAGCTGAAGGCAACCGTCGACGGCTGGGATTTTGCCATTGCCGACTACAAGGCCAAACAGTTCCAGAAACGGCTGTCCGACCTGCTGGACATGCAGCAGTAGTTATTGCGCGGGTGCGGTTGCCGGCTCGGCGGCGGTTTCCTTGATCGGCCAGTGGAGCAGCGCGGCTATGACGCTGAGGACGATGCCGGCGTGCCAGATCATGTCGTAATTGCCGTACTGATCATAGAACCGTCCGCCCAGCCAGATGCCGAGGAACGAGCCCAGCTGGTGATTGAGGAACACGAAACCGTACAGCATGGCCATGTTGCGGGTGCCGAACATCACCGTCACCAGCCCCATGGTCAGCGGCACGGTGGACAGCCACAGCAGGCCCATCAGGGCCGAAAAGGTCAGAGCGGTCGTGGCGGTGACGGGCAGGGAAATGAAGCCGAGAATGACCAACCCCCTCGCCAGGTAGATGAAGCTCAAGCCGTAGCGCTTGGAGTATCTGCCGCCATACAGGCCGGAGGAATAGGCACCGATGATGTTGAACAGTCCAATCAGCCCGATCGACCAGCTGGCGATGGTTTTCGACAGGCCGAGGTCGGTCAGATAGGGCGGCAGGTGCACGGTTATGAAGGCGACGTGAAATCCGCAGACGAAAAATCCGGCCAGCAGCAGCAGATAACTCGGATGGCCGAAGGCCCTGGCGATGACCGTTGTCAGTGGCAGGGCCGGATCGGTGTCGATCTTCGGTTTGTCGCCAGCGCCGGCACGGGCAAAGGGCAGCACCATGGGGATGATCAGCGCCAGGAATGCCGCCAGCGCCACGAGTGCCATCTGCCAGCCGAACATGTTGATGAACTGCTGACCGAGCGGGGCGAAGACAAGCTGCCCGGCCGAGCTGGCGGATGTCGCCATGCCGAATGCCCATGAGCGTTTTTCGGCAGGCACCAGCCGCCCGAAGGCCGGCATGATGACGGAAAACGAGGTCGTCGCGATGCCAAGACCCATCAGCACGCCGCCGCCGAGATTGAGGGTCTCGAGACTGCCGCCGAAGGCCATCAGCAGCACGCCGGCGGCATAGATCACCGCGCCGGTGACGACGACGCGCACCGAACCCAGCCGGTCGGCGAAGGCGCCGGCAAACGGCTGCGCGATGCC
>JAHEJE010000241.1 GCA_024639035.1 Alphaproteobacteria bacterium | reverse complement strand
AATGGTGCGGTCGAGAAGACTCGAACTTCCACGGGAGTTACCCCACAGCGACCTCAACGCTGCGCGTCTACCAATTCCGCCACGACCGCACATCGAGCTTGATTAAGCAGCGCACCCGTTTAACAACGTCGCAACGCCAAATCAAGCAGGAACCACGCACCATGTGCAGGCAAGCAGGCAGATGACCACGCCCCGGCGGACGATATCGCCCAGCCGCGCCGAATTGCACAGCGCGAATCCCGTCGTCTGGGAGGTCGCGCCCGGTCTCACCCAATATGCCGAAGCGGTCGCCCGCATGGAGCGCCTGGCCGAAGCGATTGCACAAGGCCGCGAGCCGGAACGGGTATGGCTTGTCGAGCACCCACCGCTCTACACCGCCGGTACCAGCGCCGATGAGGCGGACCTCATCGAGCCCGACCGCTTTCCCGTGCACCGAACCGGGCGCGGCGGCCAGTTCACCTACCACGGGCCCGGCCAGCGCGTTGCCTACGTGATGCTCGACCTGAAGCGACGGCGCCCCGATGTCCGGTTGTTCGTACAGGAGCTGGAGAACCTCGTCATCGCCACCCTGGCCGAATTCAACGTCGACGGCGAACCGCGGCCCGACCGGGTCGGCGTATGGGTCCGACGGCCGGACAAGGGCTCCGGCGTTGAGGACAAGATCGCCGCCATCGGCATCCGCGTGCGCCGCTGGGTCACCTTTCACGGTCTCGCCATCAACGTCGAGCCGGACCTGGAACATTTCTCGGGTATCGTTCCCTGCGGCATCTCCGAACATGGCGTCACCAGCCTCGTCGATCTCGGCCACCCGGTCACCATGCCCGATGTCGACGATGCCCTGAAACGCCAGTTCGCCGACATCTTCGGACCCCTGGCAACAGGCCGTTCATGAACCGGCGATGAACGGCCGGATCAGATGGCATTCAGCCCTGAAGGTCTATTGCTGGTCTCAACACTGACGCAGGCTTGCATGGCCTCAAGGGAAGAGAACGCAAATGAACCTGAGAACCCGCCGTCTCGCCGCGTTCGCCGCCGCCGCCATGGCCGCCCTGTCCGCCTTGGCAGCCGCCAACCACGCCCAGGCCCGCTTTCCCGGCACAAGCCACGAAACGTCGGTCGGTACGTTGACCCGGATTGCCGACGGCGCCGACAAGGCGGACGTCGCGGCTGACTGCAAGATCAAGCCACGCTGGGTCCGCAAGTGGAACAATGAGCTGAACCGGTTCACCTGGAAGAAGGTCTGGGTCGAGCGCTGCGAAACCGCCTCAAACTGACGGCCAGTAGCGACGAATACTGCCACGCGCTCAGCGCTCAATGCCGGGACTGCGGTCGTAGGCGACCAGTTCCACGGTATTGCCGTCCGGATCGTTGATGAACAGGCCGCGCCAGCCGATCCACTCGAACGCCTCGACACGGCTGGCAATGCCGTTTTCACTGAACCAGGCCTCGGCCCTGTCTTGCTCATCACGATCGATTGTCAGGGCCAGATGATGCAGCGAAGACCCCTGCCCGGCCGCCACCGCGCTGTCCGCCTCGGCAAACAACGCCAGCACCGCGGTGTGGCCGCCATAGCCCTCGGCGATCCTGAAAAACACGATGCCGTCGCGGTGGCCGCCCTCTAACACCTGCAGGCCCAGAACATCGCGATAAAACCTGACCATTGCCGCCATGTCGCGGCACCGGACGGCGATTTCGCCGAGTGCGCGTATCCGAAAGCCCCGGTCAGGCATCGAATTCCATGATCACGGCATCGACGGCCAGGCTGTCGCCCGGCTCGGCATTGATGGCAACCACGGTGGCGTCGCGCTGCGCCCGCAGCACGTTTTCCATCTTCATCGCCTCGACGACGCAAAGCTGTTCACCGGCCTTGATCTCCTGGCCTTCACTCACGTCGATTGACACCACCAGCCCAGGCATCGGGCACAACAGCTGGTTGGAGGTGTCCGGCGGCACCTTGACCGGCATCAGTTTCGCCAGTTCAGCCTCGCGTGCCGTATAGACCACCGCTTCGGTTTCAACACCGCGGTGGGTCAGCCGGTATCCGTTGGCCAGCGGGCGCACCTGCACGCTCTTGGCAATACCGTTGATCTCGCCCTTCCACACCGGCATGCCCGGATGCCATCCGCTCTCGACGGCAAACCGCTTCTTGCGCTTTTTGCTCTGGATGACCACCCGCACCGGGTCGTAGGAATTCTCCGACACCCGCGCCACTGCCCATTGCCCGCAAATCAGCACATGGCGCGCCTCGGCAAAGCTCACCGGCCGCCCCGCCATCTGATGCGAAATCTGGCGTTTGCGCAGGTTGTGCGCATAGTCCATCGTCACCGCAACCACAACCAGCGTATTGGTGATCTCGTCGCTGGCCCCGGCCGCGCTGAACCCGTCCGGGTACTCATCATCGATGAAACTCGTCGCCAGCTGGCCGCTGCGCCAGCGCTTGTTGGCCATGATCGACGCCAGGAACGGTACATTGTGCTCAATACCGTCGATGTAGAACGCATCGAGCGCATCGGCCATCGCCTCGATGGCGCGCCCGCGATCCGGTGCGTGCGTGCACAGCTTGGCGATCAACGGGTCGTAGTAGACCGAAATCTCACCGCCCTCATAGACGCCGGTATCGTTGCGAATGGTCACGCCATCCTCGCTGGTTTCCTTCGGCGGCCGGTAGCGTACCAGCCGGCCGATCGACGGCATGAAGTTCCGATATGGATCCTCGGCATAGATCCGGCTCTCGATGGCCCAGCCGTTGAGCTTCACCTCGTTCTGCTTGATCTTGAGTTTCTCCCCGGCCGCCGACCGGATCATCTGCTCGACCAGGTCGATCCCGGTGATCAGTTCGGTCACCGGATGCTCGACCTGCAGCCTGGTGTTCATTTCCAGGAAGTAGAACGACTTGTCCTGCCCGGCGACGAATTCGACCGTTCCCGCCGTGTCATAGTCGACCGCCTTGGCCAACGCCACGGCCTGCTTGCCCATGGCCTTGCGGGTCTTTTCATCGAGCAGCGGTGACGGCGCCTCTTCGATCACCTTCTGGTTGCGGCGCTGGATCGAGCATTCGCGCTCGCCCAGATAGATCACGTTGCCGTGCTTGTCGCCGAGCACCTGGATTTCGACATGGCGCGGATTGACGATGAATTTCTCGATAAACACCCGGTCATCGCCGAACGCCGATTTGGCCTCCGACTTCGACGACCTGAACCCCTCGGCCACCTCGTCGGCCGAGGAGGCGATGCGCATGCCCTTGCCGCCACCGCCTGCGGACGCCTTGATCATCACCGGATAGCCGATCTTGTCGGCAATCTTCACCGCTTCGACATCGTCGTCGATTTCCCCCGGATACCCCGGCACCGTCGAGACGTTGGCCGCATTGGCGAACTTCTTCGATTCGATCTTGTCGCCCATGGCCTCGATGGCGCGCAGATTAGGGCCGATAAAGGTGATGCCGGCCTCTTTCAGCGCGCGCGCGAATTTCGCGTTCTCCGACAGGAAACCATATCCCGGATGCACCGCCTGCGCCCCGGTCTGCTTGCAGGCGTCAATGATCTTTTCGATCACCAGATAGGAATCCACCGCCGGGGCAGGTCCGATATTGACCGCCTCATCGGCCATCTGCACATGAAGCGCCCGGGAATCGGCGTCCGAATACACCGCCACCGTCGCGATCCCCATCCGGCGCGCGGTCTTGATCACCCTGCAGGCGATCTCGCCGCGGTTTGCTATAAGTATCTTGTCAAACATGGCCCCAGGCCCCACCTATTTCCACACAAACATTTTTTCCCAATCATCCCCTTCAGAGTGTTTTAAACTGCGCCAGCACAAGGGTAAACTCTCCTGACGGCTAATATGAAACGGTAGATTGAAAATGGCAGGCAGCGTGAACGGCATGTCCTCGGTCCTGGTCGGCAAACTCGCCGACTGGCTGATGAGAATGGCGCTTGAAGGCGCTGAACTGGAAGATATCGTTCGTGGCACCTGCGAGCGTCTTGCTGCGAGCGGCCTGCCATTGGCTCGTGCGCACTTGTCGTTCTCGGTTCTGCATCCGCTTTATGTCGCCATGGGCTTTACCTGGCGCCGCGGACAGAGCCTGGAAATCGAAGGCTATCGCCATCGCAAAGAGAGTGAGGACGACCAGTTCCTCAACAGCCCCTACTACTACATCCTCAGCCACGGTCTCGACCATTTGCGCTGCCATCTTGAAACCGGCACCAGCTTCGACTTCCCGATTTTCCAGGAGCTCAAGGAACAGGGCATTACCGATTACCTGGCATTTGTCACCGAATTCGAACATGGCTCCGGCCAGGGCATGATCGGCTCGTGGGCGACCGACCGCGCCGGCGGCTTCTCCGAAGACGAGATCGCCGAATTGCTGCGCATCCAGATGCGTCTGGCCGTCGTCTGCAAGATCGCCGTCCAGGGCGGCCTGGCCCGCAACATGTTGACCACTTACCTGGGCGCCGGAGCCGGCTCGCGCGTTCTCAGCGGCCAGATCAGACG
>JAHEJE010000240.1 GCA_024639035.1 Alphaproteobacteria bacterium | reverse complement strand
GGCCTGGGGCTGGCGGGTGCCTACGTCGCGCCGGCTGTCGTGACCATCAGCGGCGCCCGCGCCAGCGGTGGCGATGGCGGCGGCGGTGGCGGTGGAGGCGGCGGCTCCGGCGGCGGCGGAGGGTCCGGCGGTGGTGGTTCGGGCGGCGGTTCCGGTGGTGGCTCGGGTGGCGGCCGAGGTGGCGGGCAAAGATCAGGCGGTCTTGGCGGCGACAATGAAACGGCGCGCGCTGCCGTGCGCCGCGGCGTGGCCCGCCCGCTCAGCGAAGTGGTGGCCAGCGTGAAGCGCCAGTATGCCGGCAAGGTGGTCGGAGTTCGCTTCAGATCATCGCGCACTTCGGCAACCTACTATCTGAAAATGATCAACCCGTCCGGACGCCTGGTCGAGGTGCGGGTCAACGCCAAGACCAAGAAAATTCTCCACATAAAGGGTTACTGATGAGAATTCTGGTCGCTGAGGACGAGGCCCGCATCGCCACCGACATCGCCGAGGTGCTGACGGCATCGGGATATGTCGTCGACATTGCGGCCGATGGCGAAGACGCCTGGTTCCGCGGCGAGACCGAGGACTATGCCGCCGTGATCCTCGACCTCGGCCTGCCCAGTCTCGATGGCGTGACGGTGCTCAGCCGCTGGCGCCAGCAAGGCTGCCATATGCCGGTGCTGGTGCTGACCGCACGGGGCAGCTGGAACGATCGGGTCGACGGCATCGATGCCGGCGCCGATGACTACCTTGCCAAGCCGTTTCACATGGAAGAGCTTCTTGCCCGGTTGCGGGCGCTGCTCCGGCGTTCGGTGGGGCATGGCGCTGCGGTCATTAGCCATGGCTCGCTGGTGCTCGACACGCGCCAGATGCGCTTGACCATTGCCGGCCGTCCGGTCCAATTGACGCCGCTTGAATACCGCATGCTGAGTTACCTGCTGCATCATCGCGGCCGGGTGGTGTCGCAGCTCGAACTGACCGAGCAGATTTACGCCCAGGACTTCGAGCGCGACAGCAACGCCATCGAGGTGCTGGTCGCCAGGCTGCGCCGCAAATTGAAGATCAAGCTCATCGAAACCCGGCGTGGCTTCGGCTATCTCATCGCCAACGACGACGCATGAAGATGACCTCGCTCAGATTGCGTCTGCTGCTGGCCGCCGCCGTCTCGATCACCGCGGCCGTCACCATCACCGGCTTCATTCTGGTGCAGCTGTTCACCCAGTATATCGAACGCCGGGTCTATGCCGAGCTGGAAATCCAGTTGCAGTTGCTGACCGAGGCACTGAGCGTTGCGGCGGACGGCACCGTCAGCGTCGCACCACTCGCCGACCAGCGGTTTTCCCAGCCGTTCAGCGGGTTGTACTGGCAGGTCCAGATCGACGGCGACACCCATACGGTATCGCGCTCGCTGTGGGACGAGGGGATCAGTTTCCAGCCGGTCTCCACGGGGCCGGCCGGCCAGGCGGTGAGAACCGAAGGCCGTGGGCCATCGGATCAGGAACTCCTGGTTGCCGAGTGGACGATCACCGTTTCCCCGGGCGGGGCCGACAAGATGGCCAATCTGGCGGTTGCGGCGGACCGCAGCGAAATCGCCGACGCCAGCGCCGCCTTTACGCGCGACCTGGCGCTGTGGCTGTCGCTGCTCGCCATCGCCCTGCTGCTCGCCGCGTCGGTGCAGGTCGGGGTCGGACTGCGTCCGCTCGAACTGCTGCGCGGCCAGATTGCCAAGCTGAAGACCGGTGCCTCGGCCCGGCTTGTTGGCAACTACCCGCGCGAGGTTTCGCCGCTGGTCGACGAGGTCAACGAACTGCTCGATATCCGGGAGGAATCGCTGGCCGGCGCCCGTGCCCGTGCCGGCGATCTGGCGCATGGCCTGAAGACGCCGCTGACCATTCTGGCCGCCGTGGCCAGAGACACCCGCAAGGCCGGCGATGCCCGGAATTCCGATGAAATCGACAGCCAGATCGCGGTCATGCGCCGCCACGTCGAGCGCGAACTGTCGCGAGCCCGGATCGGGGTGCACAAGAATGCCCGCTGCCAGCCGTCCGCGGTGGCGCAACGCATGATCGATGCCATGCGCAAGCTGCCCGGCGGCGGTCGGCTGGCCTGGCAGCTGGACCTGCCCGACGATTTGACGGTGGCGCTTGAGGAGCAGGACATGTCGGAGGTATTCGGCAACCTGCTGGACAACGCGCGCATTTGGGCCGGCAGCACGGTTCGGGTCTCGGCGATGCCGGGAGACGGCCACGCGATCATCATGATCGATGACGACGGACCCGGGGTTCCGGGCGACAAGATCGAAACGGTGATCGAACGCGGCGAGCGGCTCGATGAGACGAAACAGGGCAGCGGCCTCGGCCTGGCCATCGCCAACGACATCGCCATGGCCTATGGCGGCACCCTCGACCTGTCCGAAAGCCCGCTCGGCGGATTTCGGGTGAGCGTACGCCTGCCGGCGGCGGGGTAGGGAGCTGGCAGGTTTTGAGAGAGCAATCCATCGCTCGGATCGTCCGGCCGATCACCCTGTGACGCTTTGCCATGACCGAAGGCTCGCAGGAGGCTCTCGTGACCTGGCGGTGTCGCGATACCGGTATTGCATCGCCGATGCGCCGTAGTAGCATGTCAGAAACGCAGGAGAACAAGATGCCGAATTTTGTATTTGCCTACCACGGCGGCAGGAAACCGGACACGCCCGAGGAGGGCGCGGAGTTGATGGCGAAGTGGCAGGCGTGGATTGCCGACCTCGGTGATGCGATGGTCAATCCCGGCACGCCGGTTGGCATGTCGAAGACGGTCAGCGCCGATGGTGTGACCGACGATGGCGGGCCCAACCCGCTGGCAGGATTTTCAATCGTTCAGGCCGACGATATGGATGCTGCGCTTGCGTATGCCAAGAGTTGTCCATTCCTCGAGATGGGCACCATCGAAGTCGCCGAAGCCTTCGATCTGTGACTCACTGTCGGTAACAGCAACTAATCGTAGGCGCTGGCGGACTCCAAGGCCTCGATCTCGTCGATCAGGCCTTCGATCATGGCGAGGCCCATTTGCCAGAAGGCGGGGTCGGCGGCGTTGAGGCCGAAGGGCTTCAGGAGCTCGGAGTGGTGCTTGGTGCCGCCGGCTTTCAGAAGCTCGAAGTATTTTTCGGCAAAGCCGCTGTCGGCATTCCGGTAACAGGCATATAGCGAATTCACCAGGCAATCGCCAAAAGCGTAGGCATAGACGTAGAACGGTGAGTGGATGAAATGCGGGATGTAGGCCCAGAAGGTCTCGTAGCCGGCTTCGAAGGAAATCGCCGGCCCAAGGCTTTCGTGCTGGATCTCCATCCAGATCTCTCCGAGGCGCTCGCTGGTCAGTTCGCCGTTGCGGCGTTCTTCATGGACCTTGCGTTCGAAGCAGTAAAAGGCGATCTGGCGGACCACCGTGTTGAGCATGTCCTCGACCTTGGAAGCCAGTAGGGCCTTGCGCCTGGCGGCGTCGGTTTCAGCCTGAAGGATGGCCTGGAAGGTGAGCATTTCGCCGAACACGCTGGCGGTTTCGGCCAGGGTGAGCGGTGTCGGGGCCATCAACGGGCCCTGGGCGGCGGCGAGGACCTGATGCACGCCGTGGCCCAATTCATGGGCCAGGGTCATCACGTCGCGGGTCTTGCCCTGATAGTTGAGCAGCACGTAGGGGTGGACCGACGGCACGGTCGGGTGGGCGAAAGCGCCGGGCGACTTGCCGGGGCGGACCGGGGCATCGATCCAGCCGTTGTCGAAGAAGCGCTTGGCGATCTCGGCCATTTCAGGGGCAAAGCCGGCATAAGCGTCGAGCACCGTTGCCTCGGCCTTGTCCCAGGGCACCGGGGTGGTGTCCTCATCGGGCAGCGGGGCATTGCGGTCCCAATGCTTGAGTTTTTCGACGCCAAGCCATTTGGCCTTCATGGCGTAATAGCGGTGCGACAGGCGCGGATAGGAGGCGCGCACGGCATCGACGAGGGCATCGACGACCTCGCGCTCGACCCGGTTGGCGAGATGGCGACTGTCGGCAATGTCGTCAAAGCCGCGCCAGCGGTCGGAAATCTCCTTGTCCTTGGCCAGGGTGTTGGTGATCAGGGTGAACAGGGGGATGTTGGCCTTGAAGACCTTTGCCAGGGCTTCGGCGCCGGCCCGGCGTCTGGCGGCGTCGGGATGGACCATCAGGTTCAGGGCCGGTTCCAGGGACAATTGCTCGCCGTCAATGTCGAACTTCAGGCTGGCCATGGTCTCGTCGAACAGGCGGTTGAACGCGGCGTGCCCGGTCAGAGACTTCTCGTGAAAAAGCTCTTCGATCTTTTCTTCGAGCTGATAGGGGCGTTCCTTGCGCAAGTCCTCCAGCCAGGGACGGTAGCGGGCGAGTTCTGTGTCCTCAAGCGCGGATTCGATGCGGGCATCGTCGATCTGGTTGAGTTCCAGCTCGAAGAACAGTAGGCCGATGGATATGTCGTTGAGCGCCTGCTGGGTGTCGCCGAAGAACTTGCCGCGGGCCGGGTCGGTGGTGTCGCCGACGTAGT
>JAHEJE010000022.1 GCA_024639035.1 Alphaproteobacteria bacterium | reverse complement strand
CCCCGGGAGCGCGGGCGCTCATTGCCACCGGGCTGACCGTCGCCCTGCCGGCCGGATATGAAGCGCAGATCCGTCCGCGGTCGGGGCTGGCGGCGAAACATGGCGTCACCGTGCTCAACAGCCCCGGCACCATCGACGCCGATTACCGTGGTGAGATCAAGGTGATCCTGATCAACCATGGGGGCGAACCCTTCGTCATTGAACGCGGTGAGCGGGTCGCGCAAATGGTCGTCGCTCCGGTCAGCCGGATCGCCTGGCAGCCGGTTACGGGTCTTGGCGGTACGGATCGCGGGGCCGGCGGCTTCGGCTCCTCCGGCGTCTCATAGGGAACCCGCACGATGCCGCTGAGCGACGAGGAACTGGAACGCTACGCCCGCCACATCATCCTGCATGAGATCGGCGGTCCGGGACAGATGAAGCTGAAACGGGCGCGGGTGCTGATCATCGGCGCCGGCGGGCTCGGTGCGCCGCTGGCGATGTATCTTGCAGCCGCCGGGGTTGGGACGCTGGGCCTCGTCGACGACGACGTCGTGTCGCTGTCCAACCTGCAACGCCAGATCGTTCACGCGACCGACCGTGTCGGGACGCCCAAGGTCGACAGCGCCGAGGAGACGCTGAAGCGGATCAATCCGCATGTGACGGTTGAAAAGTTCGCCCAACGGCTGACCGCCGGCAACGCCATGGAGATCATCTCGGGTTTCGATCTGGTGGCCGACGGCTGCGACAACTTCGCCACCAGGTTCCTGGTGTCGGATGCCTGCTATCTGGCGGCCAAGACGCTGGTGTCGGCCGCGGTCGGACAGTTCGACGGTCAGATCGCGACCTTCAAGCCGCATGAACGGATGGCCGACGGCACGCCCTATCCGAGTTACCGTTGTCTGCACGAGGCGGCGCCGGCGGAAGGCTCGGTGCCGACCTGCGAGGAGGCCGGCATCATCGGCGCCATTACCGGCATCATCGGCTCGATCCAGGCGATGGAGGTGATCAAGGAAATCACCGGCGCCGGCGACAGCCTGGCCGGCAGCATCTTCATGTACGATGCCCTGGCGACCCGCGCCTATACCGCCAGGCTCAACTGGAACAAGCGCAATCCGCTGAGCGGCGAGAGCCCGACGATCAGCGATCTTTCAGCTCACGGGTAAGCCGCCTCAGCCGCCGGCAAAGCGGGCGCGAAACACCTTCAGCAGAGCAAAAGTGATCGCCAGACCGGCGATGAAGCCGCCGATGTGGGCCCACCAGGCGACAATCACGTCACCCTCCTGGGCAACGAAGAAGGCACTCCCCAACTGGAATGCGAACCAGCCGACAAGCGCCCACAGGGCGGATATCCGCAAAGGCAGTTTCATGAACAGCAGAACCCAGACACGGGCGCGCGGAAACAGGATCATGTAGGACGCCATGACGCCGGAGACGGCGCCGGACGCGCCGATCAGCGGTGCCTGCGATTGCGGAGCGGCGAAGGCGTGGGCATAGGCCGCGGCAATGCCGCAGATCAGGTAGAACAGGGCAAATCCGAGATGGCCGAAACTGTCCTCGACATTGTCGGCAAACACCCACAGGAACAGCATGTTGGCGATCAGATGCATCCAGCCGGCATGGAGGAACATGTAGGTGATCAGGGTCGCCTCTTCGGGCACCCTGTGCAATGACGGGTCGAGCCGGGCGTGATCCATGATGACCGCGGGAATGAAGCCGAAGGAGGTGGCCAGGCTGCCCTCGCCCTGGGCACCGACGATATGGTGGGTGTAGACGAACAGGGCGACATTGATCAGCACGATCAGCCCGGTAACGAACTGGAACCGGATGATCTTGAGGATCGTGTTGTCATGCAGGGGGACGAACATCGCCGGTTACGCCGTCTGGCCGGGTTGCCACAGGACATCGCCGCCATGGCGTGCGTTGACCCAGCGGCTGGCCACGAAGTAGAAATCCGACAGCCGATTGATGAAACGCAGCACCGGCTCGGAAACCGGTTCATCCTCAAGGTCGGCGAGCTGCGAAATCAGCCGTTCGGCGCGGCGGCACACGGTGCGGCACTGATGCAGATGGGCGGCGGCAGGATGGCCGGCCGGCAGCACGAACGAGCGCAGCGGCTCGAGATCGGCATTCAGCTCATCGATTTCGTTCTCGAGGCGCGCGACCTGGCCATCGACGATCCTGAGCGGCGTGTAGCCGGGATCCTCGCCGCGGTCGGGCAGGCAAAGATCGGCGCCGAGATCGAACAGGTCGTTCTGGATGCGCGCCAGCATGGCGTCGAGGGCGGCGAACTCCTTGGCTGACGTGTGCAGGCGGGCAAGGCCGGTGACGGCATTGGTTTCATCCACGGTGCCATAGGCGGCGATCCGCAGGTCCGATTTGGCGACCCGCTCGCCGCTTCCCAATGCCGTGGTTCCGGCATCGCCGGTGCGCGTATAGATTTTGTTCAAGACAACCATGTGCCCCACCCGATGGTTCGTGTCACCCCTGACCTACTGCGAAGTGCGGCGCAAAGCAACCGCCGGCGGCGGCGGTTGTACCAATGACCCTTGGCCCATCCCGCTCCCCCGGCCCAACCACCCCAAGGGTACCATTTATGGGTGGTTGGGCCGGGGGAGCGGGATGGGTCGGACTTCAGGGTCACTGGGATTACTCGGCGCGCAGCACCCGGGCCGGGCGGGCGGCCAGTGCCCGCCAGGTGGTGGCGAAGCCGGCGATGATGGTGAGGGCGGCACCGGCGAGCGCCGTTGCACCCGATACCGACACGGCAAACTCGAACGGCATCTCCAGCACGAAGCGCATGATCGCCCAGGCCGCAATGCCGCCGATGGCGATGGAGAACGCGGCGGCGACAAGGCCGACCAGAGCGAACTCGGCCAGGTAGGCCGCGACCAGCTGGCGCCGGGTCGCGCCATGGGTCTTCAGCACGACGCTGTCATAAATGCGCCGCGACAGGCCGCTCGCCATGGCTCCGGCGAGAACCAGGATACCGACGACGAAGGTGATCGCGGTGGCGTACCGGATGGCCGCGACCAGTTGCCCGAGCAGGACGTTGACCGCATCGAGGACATCCCTGACCCGCACCGCAGTGACGGTCGGGTAGGCCGTCGAGACCGATTTCAGCAGCCCGCCGGCCTGGTCTTCGGCCATGTTGACGGTGACGATATTCATGTGCGGCGCGCCTTGCAGCGTGTTCGGCGAAAACACCATCACGAAGTTGATGTTGAGAGACCGCCAGTCGACCCTGCGAAAGCTTGAGACTTTCGCCGTCACCTCGCGCCCCAGCACGTTGACGGTGACCTTATCACCGATCTTCAGGCCGATGCCGTCGGCGATATCCTGGGTGAACGAGACCAGCGGTTCGCCCGAATAGTCGGCCGGCCACCAGCTTCCCTCGGACAGTTCGGAACCGGGCGGGATCTGTTCGGAATAGGTCAGACCGCGGTCGCCGCGCAACGCCCATCTGGTCTCCGGCGTGGCCTTGACCTTGCCGGCGCGCACGCCGGCGACCGAGACCACGCGGCCGCGCAACATCGGCGCCGTCTTGATCTCACCGACACCGTCATGGCCTTTGACGAGTTCGACGAACTGGGTCCGCTGGGCACTGGTCACATCGAGAAAGAAGAAGCTCGGCGCCTGTTGCGGGATGGTTGAGCGCAACTGCGCCGACAGGTTGGTATCGACCAGCGCCAGGGTGACGAACAAGGTCAGCCCGAGGCCCAGCGACAGGACGATCGACGGGGTCGGCGCACCGGGCCGGTAGAGATTGGCAACGGCATAGCGCAGCACCGCGCCGGTCGGACGCAGATAGGTTTCGGCGATATGCATGACGGCGCGGGCAAGGGCGGTGAGGATGAAGAACGATGCAACGACGCCGGCGATGTACCATAGCGTGATCCGCCCGTCGGGCAGGCTGGCGTAAGCCAATAAACCGATCAGAACGACCGCGATCAGGCACACCAGCAGGAAGCCGCGCGGCGGCAGGCCGGTCGAAACATCGATCCGTTCGCGGAACAGCGCCGAGGGGGCCACCGACTGCATGCGCCCGAGCGGCCAGGCGCCAAAGGCGACAGTGACGAGCACCCCGAAGGCAATCGCCCGCAGCAGCGGCACGGCTTCCAGACCGGGTGAAATCGGCACCGGCAACATGGCGCCGATCAGCCCGGAGGCGATGAACGGCGCAACCGCACCGAGGGCGACGCCGGCTGCGATGGCCAGCAGCGCGATTGCCGCCACCTCCATGGCGTAGGCGGCAACGACCAGCCGCGATGTCGCGCCGAGGCATTTCAGCGTGGCGATGGTGGCGCGGCGGCGGTCGACGAACGCCTTGACCGCATTGGCAATGCCGACGCCGCCGACGACCAGCGATGTCAGGCCGACAAGGGTGAGAAAGAACGTCAGGCGTTCCAGAAAGCGATCCACTCCCGGCGCGGCGCGCTCGCGCGTGCGGATGCGCCAGCCGGCATCGGGAAACTGTTTCTTGGCCTGCTTGACGATGGACTTGAGCGCTGCCTGGCTGGCGTTGCCGTCGAGTTTGATGCGATAGCGCCAGCGCACCAGACTGCCCGGCTTGATCAGGCCGGTGGCTGCCAGGGCCTTGCCGGTCATCAGCACCCGCGGGCCGAGGATGAAGCCGTCCGATACCCGGTCCGGCTCGGTGGCGATCGTCGCGGCGACGGTGAATTCCGCCTCGCCAATGCGGATCGCATCGCCGATGGCCAGGCCGAGCCGGTCGCGCAGAACCGGCTCGATGACAACGCTTTGCGCACCGCCCGGTGCGGACAACGCGGCGCGAAACGGCTTGTCGCCATCGAGCTGCAGCGCGCCGTACAGCGGATAGCCGGTATCGACGGCCTTGATTTCCACCAGGCTGGCGGCATCGCCGAACGATGCCATGGCGCGCAGGGTCGCCACTTCGCTGACGGTGCCGGCGCCGGTAAAGAACGCCCGCTCGGCCTCGCCGGCCTGGCGGTGGGACAAGGAGAATTCGATGTCGCCGCCGAGCAACGGCTGGCCCTGATCGGCGATGCCGCGTTCAATCGCCGCCGACAGCGTGCCGACCACCGAGATCGCCGCGACGCCGAGAAACAGGCACATGGCGAATATGCGGAAGCCCTGCAGGCCGGAGCGCAGTTCGCGCGCCGCAAGCCGGGCCGATGTCGCGACTTCCGCTGCGGAAATCATACAACCTGGCCGTCGCGAATTTCGACGACCCGACTGCACTGCGCCGCCAGCCGGCGGTCGTGGGTGACCAGCAAGAGCGTGGTGTTGTTCTCGATCTGCAACGAAAACAGCAGCTCCATGATCGAGGCGCCGGTGTCCTGATCGAGATTGCCGGTCGGTTCATCGGCGAGGATGATCGAGGCGCCGGCCGCCAGCGCCCGGGCAATTGCCACGCGCTGCTGCTCGCCGCCGGAAAGTTGACTGGGATAATGGGTCAGACGATGACCGAGCCCGACCCGCCCGAGCATCTCGCGGGCGGTCTCGCCGGGTCGGTTCAAACCCTTGAATTCAAGCGGCACGGCAACGTTCTCCAGTGCCGTCATGGTGGCGATCAGGTGGAAGTTCTGGAACACGATGCCGATGTGGTCGCGGCGAAACATGGCCAGTTCATCTTCGCTCATGGCGCTGAGATCGTGGCCGGCGACGTGGATGCGTCCGCCGGTTATGGCCTCCAGGCCGGCCGCGACCATCAGCAAAGTGGTTTTGCCGGACCCGGACGGCCCGACGATGCCGACGGTCTGGCCAGCGTCGACCTGCAGATCGAGCTTGCGCAAAATGTCAACCGGCCCGGCGCGGCTGGCCAGGGTGACGTCGACACTGTCGAGCGCCAGGGCGATGCCGGCGTCGGGTGAACGCGCCGCGGCGCTGTCGTCTGGCTTGACTTGCATGTCCATGGTCGTTGCTACGCCGTAATTGCCGGGTTGGATTTATCGGCGCACTCTGGCAGTTTGGCATCCCTTGCCGCTACATTATGCGCTGCTTATGTGATGGAATGATGCTTGTGAACCGATTTTTCAAGACTTTGGCTGCGAGCCTGGTGCTGTTTGTGACGCTGGGTGTATCGCTCGGCCGTGCCGACACCGTGCATATCGTCGCGCTCGGCGACAGCCTGACGGCGGGCTACCGCCTGCCGGCCGAGCAGGCTTTTCCGGCCCAGCTGGAACGGGCCCTGCGCGACAAGGGCCATGACGTAAAGATTGCCAATGCCGGGGTTTCCGGCGATACGGCATCGGCCGGACTGGAGCGGTTGAGCTGGGCGGTGCCGACGGGAACCGATGCGGTGATCCTGCAATTGGGGGCCAACGACGCGCTGCGCGGCATCCAGCCGGAAAAGACCTATGAAGCCCTGACGCGGATTGTCGCCGATCTCAAGCGCCGGCATATCAAGGTGCTGATCGCCGGCATGAAGGCACCGCCGAACATGGGCAACGAATTCGTGCCGGTGTTCAACCGCATCTATACTTTTCTCGCCGAACACCATGGCGTTCCGCTCTATCCGTTCTTCCTCGAAGGGGTCGCGGCCAAGCCGGAACTGAACCAGGCCGACGGCATTCATCCCACAGCACCGGGCATCGCGATTATCGTGCGCAACATTACCCCGCATGTCGAAGACCTGATCAAGCAGGTTCGGGCGAGCAAGTCGTAGGTTCGGGTGCCGCGGCTGTTTACAGGGGTTGAATTGCCCGGCGATGTCGCGCTGCAGTTGTCATTGCTGCAGGGCGGGGTGCCCGGCGCGCGCTGGATCGACCCGCAGAATTTCCATATCACCTTGCGCTTTGCCGGCGATATCGACAATCCGACGGCAGGCGAACTGTATGCGATGCTCGATGATCTGGACGTCACACCGTTCGAACTGCGGCTTTCCGGGCTCGGGGTGTTCGGTGGCCGCAAGCCGCATTCGCTGCATGCACGGGTGGCGGCGAGCGACAGCCTGATGCGTCTGCATGTTGCTCATGAACGGCTGTGCCGGCGGGTCGGGCTGAAGCCGGAAACGCGCAATTTTGCACCGCACGTCACGCTTGCCCGGCTGGGCGCGGCGTCGCGCGGGGTGGTGCAGGCCTTCGTTGCCGAGCGGGAGACCTTCACCAGCCGGCGGTTCACGGTCGAACGGTTCGTGGTTTTTTCCTCGCGGCCATCGCGGGGCGGCGGGCCCTACGCCATCGAACAGGTCTATGACCTGGCGCGGGTGATGTGATCGATGAGCCCCTGCGAGGCGATCTCCAGGAGGTCGAGGACGCGGTCAAAACCTTCAGGGCCGCCGTAGTACGGGTCGGGCACTTCCCGGACCGGAAAATCCCGTGCGAAATCAAGGAACAATCGAACCTTACCGGCGTGTTCCGGCAGCCCGAGGCTGCGCAGTTCGGCAAGGTTGGAGGCATCCATGGCGGCAATGATGTCGAAGCGGTTGAAATCATCGGCCACGAACTGGCGGGCGCGCAGATGGGCGATATCGATGCC
Organism: Alphaproteobacteria bacterium; assembly: GCA_024639035.1. Lineage (GTDB taxonomy): Bacteria > Pseudomonadota > Alphaproteobacteria > Rhizobiales > Aestuariivirgaceae > JAHEJE01. The sequence continues at coordinate 9,443 of JAHEJE010000022.1, read as the reverse complement.
GCGCCCGGCGACTGCGGCAATCGCGCGGCGATCCGGCGGCGCGCCGATGTGCCAGCCGCCGGTGCCGGCGGAATCGATGGCGATATCTTCAAGGCCGACGCGGCTTGCGGCGTCGGCGAATACCCCCTGGGCCATCGGCGAGCGGCAGATATTGCCGAGGCAAACAAAGCAAATGCGGTGCATATCTCTGGGAATCCCTGAAAATCCGGGCGTAAGAAATGACAAACGCCACCCGGCAAGGCCAGCGTTAACTGTTACTAACACGTAACTTGAAAAGCACGGCCGGATTGTCCATATTCCGAAGTGTTATTCCACCCCTTGCACCGTAAGGACACATAAATGGCAGACTACAAGCTACGCACGGCAACTCAGACCAGAGCCGGCGCCCGTGAGATTGATCAGGGCCTGCGCTCTTATATGCTGGGTGTCTACAACTACATGGCGCTCGGCGTGGCCGGCACGGCGATCATCACGCTGGCGGTCGCCATGAGCCCGGCGGCAATGCAGACAGTGATGTCGCTGAAATGGGTTTTCTTCATCGGCATCCTGGGCATGGGCTTTTTCGCCCCGCGGTTGATCTTTTCCGGCAACGCGGCTGTCGCCCACGGTGCCTACTGGCTCTATGTCGGCCTTTGGGGCCTCGGCATCGCGCCGATGGTCGGATACTATCTCGGGGTCGATCCCGGCATGGTGATCCGGGCATTTCTGATCGCTGCGGCGACGTTCGGCGCCACCAGCCTGGCCGGCTATGTCACCAAGCGCGACCTGTCGGCCTTCGGCACCTTCTTCATGATGGCGACCATCGGCATCATCATCGCCATGGTGGTCAACGTGCTGTTCATCCAGAGCACCTTCATGAGCCTGATTACCTCGTGCATCACGGTGCTGCTGTTCGCCGGCGTGACAGCCTACGAGACCCAGGCGATCAAGGAGATGTACTACGAGGGCGACGGCGCGGCCGCTGCCCGGGGCAAGTCGATCTTCGGCGCCTTCATCCTCTATGGCAGCTTCGTCACCATCTTCATCCACATCCTGAACATTCTCGGGATCATGAACAGCGACTGACGAACGCGAACATACAACCACCAAGGCCCGCAGCAGCATCGCTTGCGGGCCTTTTTTTGTGCAGTCCTTTCGGACTTCCGACACGCATGATCCGGACCTCGGTCCGTGCCGGAGGGACAGCTTTGGGTACAAGTGGTTTCGGGCCTTGGGCCCTAGGCGGCTGAGCTTTCAGCCTGCAGTCGGGCGATTTCGTCTTTCAGCCATAATTTCTGACGCTTGAGTTCGGCGATGTGCAGATCGTCTGCCGAGAGATGCCCAAACTCCTTTTCGATCTCGTCCTTGAGAGCCTGACGCTTTGCTTCCAGTTCGGCGATATGCGCTTCGAGAGACATCAACGACCTCCGTGCCTATGATTCCACACAGGCGAAATTATGCCACACCCGCGCCACCTTGTCGAACCACACCGTGGACAAGGGCGCGACACGCCGGCGGGCCCGGGCGCTGCACCGAGCTTGATATCGGGCCGATTTCCCGCGACACTAGCGGCCGAGACCAAAAACCCCTGGAGACCGCCGATGCAGATCGATCAGGAGGAGTTGCATGTGCGCATAAAGACGCTGTTGCAGGAGCACCGCGACCTCGATGCGGCGATTCACAGCCTTGCCTTGAGCGCCACCGCCGACCAACTGCAGCTGCGCCGTTTGAAGAAGCGCAAACTTTGGCTCAAGGACCGGATATCACAGCTTGAGGATCAACTGCTGCCGGACATCATTGCTTGAAGCGGGTTGCGATCAGCCGGCACCGGCCCAACCGCCCATAGGGTACCTTCGCATCGGGCGGTTGGGCGGGGGCGTGGGCCGGTGCCGAATTACATCAACCGTGTAGCGTTCAGCCGTAACCCATTGCACTCGCCCCCAAGCTGCATATAATCCGCCGCTTTCCAGCGCGCCTGCCTGAGGGCAGGCCCCGTTCGAGGAGACGATATCGTGACCAATGCCGCCAAGCCGGCCGTCGCAGTGATCATGGGCAGTCAATCGGACTGGTCCACCATGAAGCACTGCATTGCGACGCTGGATGCCCTGGAGATTGCAAACGAGGCAAGGATCGTCTCGGCCCACCGGACCCCGGACCGGTTGTACGCTTTCGCCAGAGCGGCCCGCGGCGGCGGTTACAAGGTGATCATCGCCGGGGCCGGCGGTGCCGCCCACCTGCCGGGTATGACGGCGTCGATGACATCGCTGCCGGTGTTCGGAGTTCCGATCCAGTCGCAGGCCCTGAGCGGGCAGGATTCGCTGCTTTCGATCGTGCAGATGCCGGCCGGTATTCCGGTCGGCACCCTGGCCATCGGCAAGGCCGGGGCGATCAATGCGGCCCTGCTGGCCGCCGGCGTTCTGGCGCTTGAAGACGACGCCCTGGCAGGGCGTCTGGACGCCTGGCGGGCGCGCCAGAGCGAAAGCGTCGCCGAACGGCCGTCCGATGACGGGTGAACCACAACCGCTGGCGCCGGGATCCACCATTGGCATTCTGGGCGGCGGTCAGCTCGGCCGCATGCTGGCGCTGGCGGCGGCCCGCCTCGGCTTCAAATGCCACATCTATGCGCCGGCCGGCGACACCCCGGCCTTCGACGTGGCCCACAGCCACAGTTGTGCCGGTTACGATGACGAGCGGGCCCTGGCGGCGTTCGCCGCGGCGGTGGACGTGGTGACCTACGAGTTCGAGAACGTGCCGCTTGAGACCGCGGCCCGCCTCGCCCGGCATGCGCCGCTCTACCCGCCGGCGAAGGCGCTTAAGGTGTCACAGGACCGGGTGGCGGAAAAGTCGTTCCTGGGCGACATCGGCCTGAAGACGGCGGACTGGCTGCATGACGACGACATCGAAGCCGTCGTGGCGCAGGCGGCCGGCGAATTTGACGGCAAAGGCCGGCGTGGCATCGTCAAGACCTGCCGGCTGGGCTACGACGGCAAGGGGCAGGTGCGGGTGACCGATGTCGCCGGACTGCGCGAGGCCTGGCAGGCGCTGGCCGGCTCGGCGCTGATCCTGGAATGGGAGGTTCCGTTCCGCTGCGAGGTCTCGGTCATCGCAGCGCGCAGCCGGACCGGCGAGGTACGCTGCTTCGACATCGCCGAGAACCGCCATGAAAACGGCATCCTCAGGTCGTCGACGGTGCCGGCGCGGATCAGGCCGCAGACCGCTGCGGCGGCCCATGGCATTGCCGAACGGCTGCTGGCCAACCTCGATTACTGCGGCGTTGTCGGGGTCGAGCTGTTCGTGGTCGACAGCGACGCCGGCGAGCAACTGGTGGTCAACGAGTTTGCCCCGCGGGTGCACAATTCCGGCCACTGGACCGAGGCGGCATGCACCGTTTCGCAGTTCGAACAGCACATCCGGGCGATTGCCGGCTGGCCGCTCGGCAACCCGGCGCGGCATAGCGATGCGGTGATGGAAAACCTGCTCGGGAGCGAGATCGATGCGGTGCCGGAGCTGGCCGGGCAGGACCGGACGATGGTTCATGTCTACGGCAAACGCGAGGCCCGCGATGGCCGCAAGATGGGGCATTTCACCCGGCTGACGCGGTGATGACAACCGCCGGTCACGGCGACGAAGATGCATGCTTTGCCCTCGACACGGTTTGGCAAGTCTGCTATCACCCGCAGCAATCATGATCAGCTGCGGTTGGCTGTAATGGGTTTGGCATCGGACGATGCGATTGCCGCAACCCGTTAAACGATATCGCATTGACATATTGCCATAACGGTTGAAACGAAACGCGGAGTAGAACCACCGTGCAGGTTATTGTACGCGACAACAATGTCGATCAGGCGCTCAAGGCGCTGAAGAAGAAGATGCAGCGCGAAGGCATCTTTCGCGAAATGAAGCTGCGTGGCCACTATGAAAAGCCATCGGAAAAGCGGGCGCGCGAGAAGGCCGAAGCGATCCGCCGGTCGCGCAAGCTGGCCCGCAAGAAGTTGCAGCGCGAAGGCCTGGCGCCGTCCGGCAAGCGCTAGAGCAGTTAATTTCTTCAAGGTTTCCGCCGCTGAAATCGCGGCTGTTTGGATCTCCGGCATTGGCTTGCCGGAGATTTTGCGCTTGCAGTTTGGCCGGCGATGCCGAGTATAGTCATTGGACGGTGAGTGTTCGGCCAAACGCGGAGAGCCTGAGGATGCGCAAGATCAGGATGCTCAACACCTTTAAGTTGTGGGTCGGCACCGTTTGTGCCCTGGCGGCCGCGACGCTGCCGGCGGCCAGCGATGCCGTCATCAGCGGGCCGGTATGCGTCGTCGATGGTAATCGAATTCAGATCGGCGGAGAATTTCGCGACGGCAGTTGCTGGGGTGGCATCGATATCGTCCTGCACGGCTCGACGGCCCCGGGCCCGAGCGAAACCTGCTTCAACAAGGCCGGCATCGAGTGGCCCTGCGGCGAGGCCGCCACCAAGCGGCTCAAGGCGATCATCCGGCTGGCCTCGGCGACGTGCTATCACATCGACGGCGAGTTCGAAAACGGCGTTCCGATCGCCACGTGCCTGACCGGCCGCAAGGACATTTCGCGGGAATTGGTCTTGTCCGGCCTGGCCAAGGCCGACGGCCACAAGTCCAACCGCTATGCGCTGGATGCCGAGAAGGCAAAGCGGCGTCGGCTCGGCATCTGGAAGTAGTTTTCGCCTTCAGCGAACAAGAGCATCCGAGATCACCTCGTTGATGCCCTTGGGATCGAGCAGCACGAGGCCGCCGCGCGTCGTCTCGACGAGACCGATCTTCTTCAATGCCGAAAGCTCGCGGGTAACCACTTCACGCTGGGTGCCGATCCGGTCGGCGATATCCTTCTGCAGCGGCGGTGGCGACACGATCCGCTGCGCCGGGTCGTTGCCGCGCGGGCGCGACTGGCGCAGCAGTTCGGCGCACAGCCGCTGGCGCGTGGTCAGGAAGGTGTGCTCGCCGAGGCGATGGTTGAGCTCGCGCACCCGGGTGCTCAGCAGCCGCAGGACATCGAGCGACAGATCGCCATTGTCGCGCATCAGCTGCAGAAACACCGGCGCCGGCATGACGCAGACCTTGGAGACCTCCAAAGCGGTGACATTGGCCGAGCGGCTCGATTTGTCGATGGCGGCCATCTCGCCGAAATACTTGCCCGGTCCCAGCTCGTCGAGGATCACTTCCTTGCCGGTCGGGGTGCGCAGCAGGATGCGGACCTTTCCGGACATCACGAAGCGGATCTCCCGTGACGGTTCGTCGTAATCGATGATCAACTCATTGGCGTCGTAGGTGGTCCAGCGGACGTGCCGGTCGAGATCGGCGGCCTGCTGCTCGGTCAAGCCGTTCATCAGGGGGATTTCGATTACGCTGCTCATCGGTGCATCTTGGCATGTCCGGCGTTGACGTCAACCGGGGATTTGCCCGGCGATCCGCGAGGTGACGGAATGCACATGCAGCCCGGTTCGGTACGGCTAATGTCGACACAACACAACGGCAACTTGATGGAGATCGAACACACACACAAGACATGCACTCTTCCTCGTAATCGAAGAAATTCAGGAAGGCCCTGAAGGTTCCCCCCCACGTTCCCTCCCGCCCTTCACCTTTCCTGAATGGGATCTGTCAAGCCGGAGCATAACCGGCGCACGATCGCAGAGCCCGCAAAGACGCGAAGCCGCCACCTTCGCGTCTTTGTTCTGTTTGGCGTCATGCCCGCGGTCTGCACGGCGCTGGACCGGCATGTTGCAAAGGCTTAAATAGCATTACCGACATTGCAAGAAGCGGCGCCCGGGCATGGCAACGAGATTAGGCTGGCTGGACTACCTCATGGGCCTCAGCGTCGCGCTGATCTGGGGCATGGGGTTTGTTTTTGCCAAGGCGGCGATTGCGCATTTTCCGCCGATCCTGCTGATGGCGTTCAGGTTCGCCCTGACGGCGCTGGTTCTGGTGTGGTTCGTGCGCCCGCCGCTCGGCTCGATCAGCAAGATATTCGGCATCGCCATCATTTCGGCGGCAATCCAGTATTCGCTGACCTTCACCGGCCTGAAGGGCCTGGATGCCTCGATTGCCGCCCTGGTGGTGCAGCTCGAGGTGCCGTTTCTGGTCATCCTTGGCATGGTGCTGCTCGGCGAACAGCCGGGGGTGCGCAAATGGCTGGGCATTGTGCTGGCGTTCTCCGGCGTCGGGCTGATCGCCGGCCAGCCGCGTTTCGACGGGGCCTGGGTGTCGATGCTGCTGGTGATCGGCGGGGCGCTGACATGGGCCCTGGGTCAGGTGCTGGTGCGCATGCTGAAGAACATCGACGGACTGACGGTGACCGCCTGGGTGGCGGTGTGCGCGACGCCGCAGCTGTTCGTGATGTCGGCGATATTCGAGGATAACCACATCGACGCGGTGATGACTGCCGGGCCCATCGTCTGGGCGGCGGTCGCCTATCTCGGGCTGATCATGACGGCGCTGGGCTACGGCATGTGGTACACCCTGGTGCGGCGCCATCCGGTGCATATGGTCGGGCCGTTCCTGCTGCTGCTGCCGGTGTTCGCCGGGATCGGCGGGGCGGTGTTTCTCGGCGAAGTGCTGACGGCGACGTCGCTGGCCGGCGGCGCCGTGGTGATCTCGGGCGTTGCGCTGATCACCATCGAGAAGCTGCCCTGGCAGGCGGCGGATGCGGGCCCGGTCGCGGCGGCGGTGTCGGCCTACACCTGGCCCGACGGCAGCCGCTACGACGGCGAATGGCAGGCCGGGCTGATGCATGGCACCGGCACCATGATATGGGGTGCGGGCACCGCCTGGCCGGATCTGGTCTACGAAGGCGAGTGGCAGGACGGTCGCCCGGCCGGCAGCGGCATCTACCGGACGCCGGACGGTGGGCAAACAGTCGTGACTTGAGGCGGACCCGCGTCTGTGCGATGGCTCGGTGCGCATCGATCAACAGGGAAGCCGCCGCTCATGCCAGACAGCAAAGATGTATCTGCCCAGCTGACCTCGCCGTCCTATACATTGCCGGCTATGGACCAGGACTACCTACTGAGCGACAGCAATCGGGGCGTGCGCTTCCTGCTGGAGTATTCCAAGGCCGAGGAGTATCTGCGGGCGGCAAAGATTGAATCGACCATCGTGGTGTTCGGCAGCGCCCGCTTTCACCCCGATGACGGCGGCGAGCGCACGCACTGGTACAACACGGCGCGGGCTTTCGGCAAACTGGCGTCGCTGAACGGCGGGGCGCTCGATGCTGACAACAATGGCGGCTTGCACCGCAACGTCATCGCCACCGGTGGCGGGCCGGGCATCATGGCGGCGGCCAACCAGGGCGCACTCGATGCCGGCGCCCCGAGCATCGGCTTCAACATCACCCTGCCGCACGAGCAACTGCCCAATCCCTACACGACACCGGAACTGACCTTCCAGTTCCACTACTTCGCCATGCGCAAGATGCATCTGGCGATGCGGGCCAATGCCCTGGTGGTGTTCCCCGGCGGCTTCGGCACCATGGACGAGCTGTTCGAGATCCTCACCCTGCGCCAGACCCAGAAGATGTCGCATGTGCCGATCGTGCTGGCCGATGAGAGCTACTGGACCTCGGCGGTCAACTTCGACACCTTCATCGAGCACGGCACCATCGACCGTGAGGATGTCGACCTGTTCGCCTTCGCCGATACTGCGCAGAGCATCTGGCAGACCCTCATTGCGCGCGGGTTGAAGATGTAAGCGCCTCGCCGGCGGCAACCGCACTCGACCAGGCCCACTGGAAGTTGTAGCCGCCGAGCCAGCCGGTGACGTCGACGGCCTCGCCGATGGCGTAGAGACCGGGCACGGACTTGGCCTGCATGGTCGTGGATGACAGCGCCGAAGTTGCAATGCCGCCGGCGGTAACCTCGGCCTTCTTGAAGCCCTCGGTGCCGCTTGGCCGGAACGGCCAGCTGGCGAGGTCGTGTTCGGCCTGAGTGAGACTGCGGTCGGTCAGGTTGGCGAGTTCGCCGGCAAGGGCGATGCGTTCGGCGAGGGCCTCGGCGAGGCGGGCGGGCAGATGCGCTGCAAGGTTTCTTGCCAGGTGGCTGCGGGGCGCTTGCGCCTTGGCGGCGATGAGCCAGCCGGAGTGTTGATCGGGCAGGAAGTTGATGGTGAGGGGGTGGCCGGGCTGCCAATAGGTGGAGATTTGCAGGATGGCCGGGCCGGACAGGCCTTTGTGTGTAAACAAGGCGGCCTCGCGGAATGATGTCTTGCCGGCGGTTGCGATGACGGGCGCTGCCACGCCGGACAGGGTTTGGAACAGGGCGTCCTTGCCGGCGAGCGTAAGCGGCACGAGAGCCGGACGCGGGGTGATGACGTCCAGTCCGAACTGTTTGGCAAGATCGTAGGCAAGGCCGGTGGCGCCGAGCTTGGGGATCGACAGGCCGCCGGTGGCGATGACCAGCTTGCTGGCTGAGGACGTTCGTTCGCCGTGGCGGACGGTGAAGCGGCCATCGGCGTGGGTGACGTCGCGGATCGGGCTGGCGTAGCATTCCTCGACTTGGCCGCGGGCGCATTCGGTGCGCAGCATGGCGACGATCTGGCTTGCCGGGCCATCGCAGAACAACTGGCCGAGGGTCTTCTCGTGCCAGGCGATGTTGTGGTGCTCGACCAGCCGAATGAAGTCTTGCGGCGCGTAACGGGCGAGGGCTGACTTGGCGAAGTGTTTATTGGCCGACAGATAGCAGGTTGCCGGGGTGCTGAGGTTGGTGAAGTTGCAGCGGCCGCCGCCGGAGATGAGGATCTTTTGGCCCGGTTCGGCGTTGTGATCGATCAACAGCACCTTGCGGCCGCGCTGGCCGGCGGTGGCGGCACACATCAGGCCGGCGCCGCCGGCACCGAGAATGATGGCGTCGTAAAGTTGCGGCTTACTCACGCGCCGGCCTTTTGCAGCCGCACCAGGGCGGCATCAAGCGTGTTCAGGAAGCGCGAGCGGTCGGCCTTGGTGAACGGTGGCGGACCGCTGGTTTGTTCGCCGCCGGCGCGGATGTCGACCATGATGGCGCGGGTGGCGACGGCCATGGCGATGGCGGCGTCGGTGAACGGTCTTCCGTTTGGAGCGATCACCGTTGCGGAAGCGTTGAGGCAGCGTTCGGCAAGCAGGATGTCGGCGGTGATGACGATGGTGCGCGGCGTGGTGTGCTCGGCGATGTGGTCGTCGGCGGCATCGGGTTGATCATCGACCACCACGCGCGAGATCAACGGGTGCTCCGGCAGGCGCATGTAGGAATTGGCAACGACGGTCACCGGCGTGCTGGTGCGAAAGGCGACTTTGTAGACCTCTTCCTTGACCGGGCAGGCGTCGGCGTCGACGAGTATTTGGATTGGTGATGGCATGGCCAGGCTTACGGTTCCAGCAACCTCTGCGAACACCGGAACATGGCGTCGGCGCCGGTAACGGCTCTAACGCATTGCGCCTCGCTCGGGCTTGACCCGAGGGTCCATGTCTCAGCGCGA
>JAHEJE010000239.1 GCA_024639035.1 Alphaproteobacteria bacterium | reverse complement strand
CGGCATATCGATGGCAAGGTCGGCTATTATGCCCTGGCTATCGAGACCGCAATGACGCCGGGCACCTGGCAGGCGGCCAAGTCGTCATGCGCTGTGGCGCAGACGGCGCAGCGTCTGGTGTCCGGTGGCGAGAATTCTGCTTTCGCGTTGTGCCGGCCTCCGGGCCACCACGCAGCTTGTGATCTCTACGGTGGATACTGTTTTCTCAACAACGCAGCCATCGCCGCACAGATGTTTCTCGACGACGGCGCAAAGCGCGTCGCCATACTTGATGTCGACTTTCATCATGGAAACGGGACGCAGGACATTTTCTACGATCGCGATGACGTGCTGTTCTGTTCGCTGCACGGACGGCCGGAAGATGCTTTTCCGCATTTCCTCGGCTACAAGGACGAAATCGGCAGCGGCAAGGGCGAGGGCTTCAATCGCAACTACCCGATGGCGTCCGGAACCACCTATGATCGCTGGTCTCGTGCCCTGAAGGATGCGATCAATCATGTCCGGAAATTTGCTCCGGATGCGGTTGTCGTGTCGCTCGGGGTGGATGCCTACAAGGATGATCCCATCAGCTTCTTTAAGTTGGACAGCAAAGACTTTACTGACTGCGGCCGCCTGGTCGCCCGGCTCAAGTTGCCAACGCTTTTTGTCATGGAAGGCGGTTATGCTATCTCCGATATCGGCGTCAACACCGTCAATGTACTCGAGGGTTTTCTGAATGGTTGAACACGCAGATCGCATCATCACCAACGGCCGGCTGATGACATTCGATGATGACCGGCCCGCTGCTCAGGCGCTGGCAATCAAGGGTGGTGATATCATCGCAGTCGGCAGTTCCGATGACGTCAGCAATCTGGCAGGACCGGACACCTCAGTCCACGATGCAGGTGGACATACAGTTCTTCCAGGTTTCATCGAAAGCCATGTCCACTTGTTCCAGGGAGGCGCCGAACTGGATGCCTTGAACCTGATGGAAATTAAGAACGCGGAGGCACTCAAGGACGCGGTGAGAGCCTTCGCCGCTGACCGACCGGATGACAAGCTCGTCTACGGTGTGTGCTGCGACTACGGCATTCTGGGGAGCGAACAGCAGACCGATCGGCAAGCACTGGATGACATCATGCCTGACCGGCCGTTCGCAATGATGGCGCACGACCACCATACGGCATGGGCCAACACAAAGGCGCTGGAGATGGCCGGCATACTGCAAGGCGCGGATGTCGGCGAGGGCGCGGAAATTATCATGGGGGCAGACGGATTAGCCGCTGGTGAGTTGCGCGAGACCGGCGCATTCGGCCCCGTTCTGACGCACACACCGACAGGCGGTCGCGAAAGCCTCGGTTATGTGACCGGTGAGGACCCTGTGCCGCCTGCCACACCCCACGAGCGCGAAGCCGACAAGGCTATTCTGTCAAAGGGGCTTGAGCACTGTGCGAGACAAGGCATCACGTCGCTGCACAATATGGACGGCAATTTCTATCAGCTTGAGCTGCTGCATGCGCTCAACGAGGAAGGCCGGCTGTTGTGCCGCACACAGGTACCGTTTCATCTCAAACCGCACCATGGCCTCGATAAGCTGGAGGAGGCCGAGGAAATGCGCAGCCGTTTCAACAGCGAAATGCTGTGGTCGGGCCGGGTGAAGATGTTCATGGACGGTGTCATTGAATCCTACACCGGGTTCATGTTGCGCGGATATCCCGACGATCCCGACAACACGGGCGCAGCATTGTTTTCAGAAGAGCATTTTGCCGAAGCGGCCATCCTCAGCGATGCAAAGGGATTGCAGATAAGCGTTCATGCAATCGGCGATGCCGCCGTGCGCCGTACGCTCAATGGCTATGAAGCTGCGCGCACGGCAAACGGCGCGCGCGACAGTCGGCACCGTATCGAACACGTGGAGGTTCTGCATGGCGACGACCTTCCCAGATTTGCTCAATTGGGCGTCATCGCCTCAATGCAGCCTTTGCACTCACCGCGCAGTGGCTTCTTTCCGGCTCAGCCACAAGGAAAGATCCTTCATGAGGACCAATTGGCACTGTCCTTTGCCTGGCGATCCATTCGCGAGAGTGGCGCAAGATTGATTTTTTCGACCGATTGGCCAGTGGTGCCGGTGGAGGTCATGCCGTCAATCAAGGGTGCCTGTGTTCATGTCGAGCACGGCCGTAGCTGGGGAGACCAGCATCAGAGTCTGTTCGATGCCCTGGCCGCTTACACGCGTGATGGCGCATACGCCGAATTCAACGAAGACCGCAAAGGCCGCATCAAGGCGGGCATGAAGGCGGATATTGTGGTCATGTCACATGACCTGCAAAACCTGGCGCTGGAGGAGATCGAGAACGCCGGAGCTGTCTTGACTGTGTGCGACGGTCGTATCACCCATCAGGCCTAGGCCCATGGCGTGTTGAACTGGAGGGGGGCCCGGGGAAGGCATGCTTCCCCGGGTTCGTTGAGGCTTATTTTTGCAGCTCGGTCCAGATCGCCGTATAGAGCTTCTGGACTTCCGGCGAGCAGGTGGGAACGAAATGTCCTGAAGCAACGAACTCCTCAGGAATGATCACTTCTGGCGCCGTCAGCATGTCTTTCGGCATAAATTTTTCCGAACCCTCGACGCCGTTGGCATAGCGGGCAAACTCTGAAATCAGCGCCGCGTTTTCCGGCTCCATGATGAAGTTCAGGAAGGTCTTTGCGTTTTCGACGTTCTTGGCATCCTTGAGAATTGCCGCGCTATCCATCCATAGCGAATAGCCTTCCTTTGGGTAGCCGTACTGCACGTTCGGATTTTTCAGCCGAGCGCGGAATGCTGCACCGTTCCAGTACAGCGAGGCGGCAAGATCGCCCCCGGCGATCTTCTCGATAACACCATACTCCATCGACAGCCACTTTGGCTTGGCGGCTAGCAGAACGTCGCGGGCCTTCTTCAGCGCTTCCTTGTCATTCGTGCAGGGTTCCGATCCGACATAGCGCAGAACCGTGCCCATTACATCGCCCATTTCCGGCGCCACATTGATCTTGCCGGCAAGTTCTTCCGGCGGATCGAAGATGATCTTCGAGGTGTTGATATCACCCTTGTAAACCGCGGTATCGACCATGACACCGACGCTGCCCCATTGCCAGGGAACCGTGTAATGACGGCCCGGATCCCAATCGACATCCTGCCAAATCTTTTTGAGGTTCTTGAAGTTGGGCATCTGGTCGGGGCGGCTTTCCAGAAGCAGGCCTTCGCTGATCCAGATCGGCACGTAACTCGATGACGGCACAACCATGTCGTAGCCGTGGCCACCCGCTTTCACCTTTGCAAGCGCGGAGTCGTTATCGTCATAGCCGGTCACATTGACCTTGATGCCGTGCTCTTTTTCGAACTTTTCAAGCAGTTTGGGGTTGGTGTAGTTGCCCCAGTTGAAAAGATTCAACTCGCCCGCAGCTTGCGCAGCGCTGCCACTCAAAGCCATCGCCAGACCGACGGCTGCGGCTGAAAGTTTCTTCCACATTTGGACGTCTCCCTTTATTGTTTTGCCATGCAAGCTTACTGCATTTTCCGGTTCAGGAAAAAGAATATCGTGACCACGAGAACCGATATCGCCAGCAGCACCGATGAGATCGCATTGACCTCTGGCGTGATGGCCCGGCGGAGCTGACCAAGCATGTAGGTTGGCAGGGTATCCTGGCCTGGAGACTTGACGAATTCGGTGATCACGACATCGTCCAGCGAGATCACGAAAGCCAGCATCGCGCCGGCCAGTATGCCAGGCCAAAGCAGCGGCAGCGTCACGCGCCGAAACGCCATCCAGGGCGTCGCATACAGGTCTGCCGCAGCAGTTTCGAGCGAAGTGTCCATGCCTTCAAGACGAGCCCGGATCGGCAGATATGCAAACGGAATGCAGAACGCCGTGTGAGCAATGATCAGGTAGGCCATGCCATGATAACCGGTCGCCGCCTTTATCGCTGCAAACATGATAAGCAAGGCAACGGCGGTGACGATCTCCGGGACCATTAGCGGCTGATTGATCATCGCATAGATCAGGGTCTGCCCGCGATAGGGGCGGGTGCGGGTCGTTCCCAGAGCCGCCATCGTTGCAAGGATGGTTGACAGGAAAGAGGCCGCGGCAGCGAGGACCAGCGAGCGCAGGGCTGCGTCTTGAACGAATTCATTATCCCAGGCCGAGACGTACCAGCGCCAAGACAGCCCCTCGAAATAGGCTAGTGAATTGCCGGAATTGAACGAGTAGGCAACCAGCGGCAGCAGCGGCGCATAGAGCAGGAAAAAGCAGATGATCGCGATCGTGGTAAAGCCCGGCTGCGTTCGGATTGAAAACGGCTTGCCCGGCGCGGCACCTGTCATCGGACGTGCGGTATCAGCCATGCCCCTGCTCCGATTTGCTGACACTTCGCACATAGAACAACAACGCTGCCATGACGATGACCAACAGGGTCAGCGATAGCGCTGCGCCCAGGGGCCAGTTGCGTCCCTGCCCGAACTGCAGTGCAATCAGGTTGCCGAGCATCATGTTCTTGCCGCCACCCAGGATACGCGGCGTGACGTAAGCGCCCAATG
>JAHEJE010000238.1 GCA_024639035.1 Alphaproteobacteria bacterium | reverse complement strand
GCTTGAGGTATCCGGAATTGATCATCCAGAAACTGCTCAACACCACGATCAATCCGAGGATGTACCTCATCGCAGTCTCCCCTCAAACACCTCTGCGATTACCCTGACCAAACCCGATGCCGGCGCAAAACCGGCAGCCGAAATTCCTGAATATGATTGAATGTTCCGTCTCAGACGGTGCGATTTCCCCTCCTCCCGCAGGCGCACCATAAGCCAGTGTTGCGGCGTTGAAAATGGTAATCGTGACTTTCGCTGAAAAAAGCTGCGCGCCGCCAGGACCGTGCCCCGACCCGACCGCCATACCGTCGCGGTTGCCGGGCATCGCCGCTGCTGGCGACCGCGTCGGTGCCGCGTGGCGTGCAACAGGCAAACGGTAGAATTTCACCCAATCCGTTAACCAACGCTTTGTCATATGGCGATATCGTTGCGGCCAACTCATGGTTGCGCCGGCCCCTGGCCCGGTCAAAACAAACAACAACCTCAAGGCGGCTCGGGAAATCTGATGTTCGGATCCGGTTCTGGAAGTGACGACAGCAAGGCCATTCCCGTCGCCATCACACTGACCGACGGGGTCGAGCTGCAGGGCAACCTGTTCGGCGGCATGACCGGCAAGCTCGCCGACATGGTCAACAAGCCCGAACCGTTCCTCGAATTCGCCAAGGCCTCGGGCGAGATGATGCTGCTGGCCAAGTCCACGGTCGCCGCGATCACACCGCTCAAGCCGATCAAGGTCGATCAGTTGTCCAAGCGCATCGGCAACGGCGGCATGCCGAACCCCCATACGGTTCTCGGCATCGAGCCCGGTGCCAGCCAGACAGTCATACAGAATGCCTACCACTCACTGGCCCGGCGCTATCATCCGGACCATTTCTCCGGCCGCGAAATTCCGCCGGAAGTTCTGCAGTATGTCTCGGCAATGTTCCAGCGCATCACCGTGGCCTACAACGACCTGAAGAAGGTCACGACCGAGCAGCCGTCCCAGCAGGCAGCCCAGCCGGCGCAATCGCGGCCCGGCCAGTTCGGCGCCGGCGCCCAGCACCGGGCGACCCCACCCAACGCGGCCTAACCCGCTTTGCGCTTGATGTGAAGCTGCACCGGCCCGCTCTACAGTCCAAAAAAATCTTCTCAGGCGGCTCGCACGGCCTTTTCGACACGGCGGTCGTTGACCACCGTGACCCGGTGCATGCAGCGGTAGTGCGGCAGGTAGTCGGCGACCGCATAGTGCATGGTGCAGCGGTTGTCCCAGATGGCCAGGGAATGGTCGCGCCAGGTGAAACGCAGCTGGAATTCCGGCTGGTTCATGTGCGTCAGCAGATAGTTCAGCAGCGCCCGGCTGTCGCCGGCTTTCAGGCCGTTCAGATGCACGGTGAAGCCGTCGTTGACGAACAGAAACCTGCGGCCGGTGACCGGGTGGGTGCGAACCACCGGGTGGATGGCGCTGCCGAAGCGCTGGTGGGCTGCCGTCAGGCGGGCGCCATCGTCCTCGCCGACGGCGAAATTGTTGCGGAAGTCGCCCATGTCGTGCACCGCGGTCATGCCTTCGAGATCGCGCTTGATGCCGGCGGGCAAGGCGTCATAGGCCGCATAGAGGTTCATCCACAGCGTATCGCCGCCGCATTCGGGCACCTTGCTGGCCCATAGGATCGATGCAAACGGTGGCTGCTGGCGGAACGTCAGGTCGGTGTGCCAACCGTCGGTGTCGGGCGGGTTGTCGGGATGGTTCTCCAGCTTCATCACGCTCTCGAAGCCGTCGACATGGGGATAGACCGGGTGCGGCGGCTCGGGATCGCCGAACGAGCCGGCGAGCGCCATGTGGTTTTCCGGCGAGATGTGCTGATCGCGAAAGAACACCACCTGGTGCTGCATCAGGGCGTCATAAATCTGATCGCAAACCTGCGGGCTCAACGGCCCGGAAAGGTCCACCCCGGCAATCTCCGCGCCGATCGCCGGCGTCAGCTTCCTTATGTTCAACATGACCGGTCCTTTCTACTCCACCTAGTTTCAAAACCATGACCGCTGCGACACGACAGAACTATCCGCGCAGCTTGGACTTGCCGGAGATCATGCGACTGCCGACATAGATAAGGACACCATAGATCGCTATGCCGATGACAAAGCGCAGGGGCGCCCGCCCGAAGCTCATCGTCAGATCCGGATTGTAGCCCAACGACGCCAGGCCACCCATGTCGTTGCTGACCAGGCCGATCAACAACGACCAACCGGCGTAGAGCACAACCAGACAGCCCACTATCTTGCTCGTATCCATGCCCGCCTTTCGCCATCGATTATTGATGACGCGGGCAGGTGCAGACAAGCAGAATCTCGTCGTGTCGAGCAAGTCGACGACCTGCCCGGCACCTCACGACCAATTTGACTCGCGCCTGGGGTCAGGACTCATAAATCGATGCATTTCCACACCTGGTTTTTGCTGTGCCGGTCCGACACGCTATGATGATCCAATGGATGCCATTGTAGAGCTCAACCACTGGATGATGACAAAGGGCCGCCGCTCGGGCGATCCTGTTTTGGTGGTATCGCATTTCTGTTCGGCGCTGATCGAGGCCGGTGTCCCGCTATGGCGAGTCAACATTGGCCAACGCTTCGCCAATCCGCTGCTCATAGCCTGGGGTATAGTGTGGACTCCTGACACCACGGAGCCCTACGAAGTCACCCACGCGCGGATGCTGACCGATGGCTACATTGGCAGCGCCTTTGAATACATCATGCAGAACCAGCGTCCGCTTCACAAAAGCCTGCGCGGGCTCGACCCCGACAGGGACCACAGCTCGTATATTGAATTCGCCGAGGCGGGCGGCACAGACTATTATGCCACGCTGCTGAGCTATGGTGACGGGTCACAGCACGGCTGCACATTCGCCACTCGGGCAGCGGATGGGTTCGCGCCTGAGCACCTGAAGATGATTGAGGCATCCAAACCCGGCTTGTCTAGTGCGCTGGAGCCGATGACCATGCGCAAGTCCACCCAAAGCCTGTTGCGCACCTACTTGGGCAACGGCCCGTCTCAGGCGGTTTGGAACGGCACGATCCAACGGGGCGAACGCACGACACTTGAGGCCGTCGTGATGATTTCCGACCTGCGCGGATTTACTGCGCTGTCCGACGTCGCGAGCGAGGAAGAGCTGTTTGACATTCTCAACGGCTATTTCGACCTGGTCGTCCAGTGCGTCACAGAAAGAGGCGGCGACGTGCTGAAGTTCATGGGCGATGGCGTCCTGTCGATCTTCGCCATCCCCTCTCGCGACGACCGTAAAAGCCAATGTCGACAAGCCGCGCTTGCTGCACAGGACGTGCTCGCCGGTCTTGCCGAGCTCAACACCAGTCGTGCCGATGCGGGCAAGCCGCCACTCGAGATCGGCATCGGCATCAACGCCGGCCAGGTCAGCTACGGCAACATCGGCAGCCCCGGCAGACTGGACTTCACGGTGCTGGGCGGTGCCGTCAATGTCGCAAGCAGGATTGAAGCACTCACCAAATCGATCGGTGACCGCGTACTCGCCACGGCCGTCGTGGCAGAGGCGGCCCCTGATCTGTTTGCCGCACGCGGTCGTCACGAAGTGCGTGGCTTGAGTGATCCAGTTGAAGTTTTTGGCCTCCTCGAAACTGCTCCATGACCCGCAAGGCAGTTTGAAACGCGACCTTGCTGCCCGATAGATGCGGGTAAACCCGCCGGGTGACCACAGCTGTTGCACAGATATCGTCCGATCCTCATATATATCCCCATGCTCTACGCCATCGCCGCCATCGCCTTTCTTGCGCTCATCCTGGGTCCCCAGATGTGGGTCAAGGCGGTCATTGCGCGCCATGGCGGCGAGCGGTCGGATTTTCCCGGCACCGGCGGCGAACTGGCCCGGCATCTGCTCGACCGGGCCGGGCTCGACGATGTCGTGGTCGAGACCACCGTCGCCGGCGATCACTATTCGCCGGGCGACCGCACGGTGCGCCTGTCGCCGGCCAATCATGACGGACGCTCGCTGTCGGCGGTGGCGATTGCCGCACACGAGGTCTCTCACGCCTTGCAGGACGCCGCAGGCTACCGTCCGCTCAAACTGCGCACGCGACTGGCCGGGCTGACGCACCGGATCGAGCAGTTCGGCTCCGTCGTGCTGCTCGCTGCCCCACTGATCGGCCTGATCAGCCGGGCGCCGCATATCGTGCTGATGGAAATCGGCGCCGGCCTGGCGATCCTCGCTTCGACCGTCGTCATCCATGCGGTGACCCTGCCGGTCGAATTCGATGCCAGCTTCAAACGCGCCCTGCCGATCCTCGAGCAGGGAGAATACCTCAGCCAACACGACCTGCCGGCGGCCCGGCAGGTGCTCAAGGCGGCCGCCTTCACCTATGTCGCAGCCGCCTTCGTCAGCCTTCTGGACGTGGCGCGCTGGATCCGGGTGCTGCGGTTTTAACCAAGCACGTTCAGCATGTTCGCCGGATTTTGTAGCGTTCTGCATCAGCTCGTTTACACTTCGTTAGGATTTTAAGAAGCGAGGAAACCGCTCATGCACACAATCGTACCCGGCCCCGAACGCCGCC
>JAHEJE010000237.1 GCA_024639035.1 Alphaproteobacteria bacterium | reverse complement strand
TGCTGAGCGTAAGGGTCTTGGTCTTGGCGTCGAGGCCGGTGACGCCGCTGTGAACCAGCTCGACCTTCAGGTCCTTGTAATGGCCGTCCGTCTTGCGCAGGTAGGTGCCGTCCTCGCCGACCAGGCCGGTCAGGACGTAAGGGATCGCCATGCGCGAGTAGGGCGGCTCGCGCTCGTCCGACAACAGGATGATCGCGCCCTCCGGGTCGGTGCTGCGCAAGGTCTCGCAAGCCGCAACCCCGGCCGGGCCGGCGCCGACGATGACATATTGGGCCTTCAGGGCTGCACCCTTTGCCGTCTTCGTGCCCGCCCCGGCACCGGCACTGGCCGTGCCAGCAGCGGTCTTGGCGGTGGCCTTTGCGGCAGGAACCCTTGCCGCAGCGGTCTTGGTGGCCGGTGGCTTTTTCTTGGACGTTTTGGTGGCAGTCTTGCTGGAGGTGGTCGTCTTGGCCGCGGGCTTGTTGGCCTTGGCAGTAGCGACCTTGGCCGCAGCTGCCTTGGGTGCAGGCGCCTTTGCGGCGGGCGCTTTCTTGGCTGCAGTCTTCTTGACGGCAGGCGCTTTGGCGGCAGGTGCTTTCTTCGAGGCTGTTTTGGCGGCAGCCTTTTTGGCCGCAGGTTTCTTGACGGCAGGTGCTTTTTTCGCAGCGGTCTTGGCAGCAGGCTTGCTGGCAGCAGGCTTCCTGGCGGTGGCTCTCTTGGTCGCAGACTTTGCAGCGGTCTTCCTGGCAGGCGTCTGCTTGGCCGCAGGTTTCGCAGCGGCCTTCTTGGCGGGCGTTTTTTTGGCTGCAGGTTTCGCAGCGGCCTTCTTGGCGGGTGTCTTTTTGGCTGCAGGTTTTGCGGTAGGAGATGCCTTGGCGGGCGTCTTTTTGGCTGCCGCCTTCCTGGCGGTGGATGTCTTCCGGGCAGCAGGAGATGCCTTGGCAACCGGCTTGGTGGCCGGCTTGGCCGCAGCGGGCGCCGAAACGTCCGGAACAGCCGGTGCCGCCGGTGCGACCGGAGCGGCCGGTGCGGCGGGCCGGGGTTTGGGTGCTTCCTCGGAGGCACCGAACAGTTTCTTGATCAGTTTCCACATGGCCATCGCTCCCCTGCGCGCCGGAGCGCCGGCTTACAAAGCACTGTCCGGCTTGCTGTTCATGATCCCCCGCGTCTCGTGACGCGGGACAGGCAAAATTCCCCCCGGAAGGCCGGATATCCGCCACATGGACACCATGGGCGCCGGTGCCGGGGTTGCCGGTCCGCCGTCATCGTGCACGGCGGGCCGGCTGTTTTCTTGACCGCCTACAGCGCCAGGCGCGACAGGGTTTCGTTGGACGGGACACCCTGTTTGGTCCATCCGCGCAGCTCGTAGTACTCCGGCAGCATGGTGTCGAGGCCGCTGGTCAATCCCTTGGCCGGACCGGTCTTGGCGGCATCCTTGAGCAGACGCTGTGGCAAGGTGTCGTCCTTGTCGGTGAAGCCGGCGTCCATGTTGAACTTGCGCTCCAGGTTCCAGATCCGCTCGCCGACCTCGAGCAGCCGGTCGACCGACCATTCACCCTCGCAGGCCGCATCGATTTGCGGCGCCACGTCTTCCAGCGTCCAGGCAAACGAGGTGAACACGCAGATGCCAGCGGAGTCGAACACCGCCGTTGCATCCTGAAACGCCTTGACCAGACCGGCCTTGCCGTCGGTGACCAGCGGGTCGGTCTTTTCCGGAATGCCGAGAACTTCCGACGCCACCGTGTAGCCGCGCAGATGGCAGGCGCCGCGGTTGGATGTGGCATAGGCCAGTCCCATGCCCTGGATGCCGCGGCCGTCGTAGGCCGGGAATTCCTGGCCCTTGACCGACATCGACAGGTCCGCCTTGCCGTATTTCTCGCACAGCAGCTTGGATCCAAGGCCGATCTCGGCCCCGAAACCCTCGCCCTTGCCGGTCAGTTCGGCCAGATCGGTCAGCGCCTTGGCGTTGCCGAACTTCAGCTCGATGCCGCCGGTGACCTTGTCGTCGATCACCCCGGCCTCGTACATCTCCATCGCCGCGCCGACCGTGGCGCCGAACGAGATCGGGTCGTAACCCTGCTCGTTGCAGATGAAGTTGGCAAACGTCAGCGCATCGAGATCATTGACCCCGGTGGCCGCACCGAGTGCCCAGGCGGCCTCGTATTCCAGCCCGCCAGACGCCTTCTGGTACTCCGGCCGGTCCTTGACCGTGTAATGCGTGCGGTCGACAGTCGCCACCCGTTGGCAGGCGATGGTGCAGGCAAAGCATGCCGCATTCGACACCAGGTTCGGCTTGCCGTCCGACTTGCGCGGCTCGGCCATGGCTTCCGCCGAGATGTCATGCGCCCCGTCGAACTGGACACTGCCATGGTTGCGGGTCGGCAGCGCGCCGACCTCGTTGATGACGTTCATCAGCACCTGGGTGCCGTAGGCCGGCAGGCCCTCGCCGGTGACCGCGTTTTCGGCCAGCACCTTCTTGCCGGCCTTGACCGCACCGGAGAACCGCTTGCTGTCCTTGACCCTGACGCCGAGCGTGCCGCGGATGGCCACCGCCTTGAGGTTCTTCGAACCCATCACCGTGCCGACGCCGGAGCGCCCGGCGGCCCGGTCCATGTCGTTGACGATGCAGGCGTACTTGACGCCCTTTTCGCCCGACACGCCGATCGAGGCGACGCGGATGAACGGATCGCCGTGCTTGGCCTTGAGGCCCTCTTCGGTGTCCCAGCACGATTTGCCCCAGTAGTCCGAGGCATCGACCAGTTCGGCATCGCCGTTCTGCACCAGAAGGTAGACCGGCTTCTTCGATTTGCCCTCGAAGATGATCATGTCCCAGCCGGCGTTCTTCATCTCGTTGCCGAAGAAGCCGCCGGAGTTGGAACAGGCAATGGCGCCGGTCAGCGCCCCCTTGGTGATCACCGAGTAGCGCCCGGCGGTCGAGCACGTGGTGCCGGTCAGCGGCCCCGTCGTCATGATCATCTTGTTGTCCGGCGACAGCGGATCGACCTTGGGGTCGATCTCCTCGACCAGGTACTTGGTCGCCAGGCCGCGCTGGCCGAGGTATTTCTGCGCCCAGTCCTTGTTGAGGTCTTCAGACGTGCATGTGCCTTTCGACAAATTCACTCTCAGCAGTTTTCCTGCCCAGGCCATCGTTCGATCCTCCCTGATTAAGCGGTTGCGTGGCTGCCGGCGTCGGTCTTGCCGGCCCAGGCGCGCATTTTGTCAAATCCCGTGGTGTCGGCGTTCACGTAGGTGATCGCCTCGGTCGGGCAGGCGGCCGCACAGGCCGGATCCCCGCCGCACAGGTCGCACTTGATCACCTTGCCGGTGTCGGCCTCGTAGTTGACCGTGCCGAACGGGCAGGCAATCGTGCACACCTTGCAGCCGACGCACAGCGCATTGTTGATCACCTTGGCGCCGAGCCCATCGACCGAAATCGCATCCACCGGACACGCCTTCTGGCACCAGGCCTCGTCGCACTGGGTGCAGGTGTAGGGCACGAAGCGGCCCTCGTCCTCGAACTTGAACACCTGGATGCGCGACTTGATGGGATTGAAGCTGTCCGTCTTGACCTCGGAACAGGCCAGAACGCACTGATAGCAGCCGGTACACTTGTCCGGATTGATATGAAGCGATTTCAACAATTGCTCATCTCCCTTTAGTCTTGCTGCCCGTTTGATTTTTTTGGTGCCTGCCGGGCTCAAGAACGCCACCTTTACCCAACAGGAAGAATACCCGATTGAGGCGACCTGTAAACTGTCCATTTGGGCGCAAGCCGCAAAAAGCCGGTCAAGCGATTCCGCATGATCGAAAAGCGCTCTAGCCGCCGCCGCGCTGGAAGGCCTGGTCGAATTTGGCCATGAAGGCGTCGTGGTCGTCGCGGCTGTAGCCGGTGAACGCCAGCGTGACTTTCCAGCGTTCCAGCCGCAGCAGCGGGCTGAGGATCCGGGCCGGCAGCGGGCTGAGGGAGATGTCGATGCGGCGGCCCGGTTCGGCGGCTACGATCATGTCGCCATCGACCTGATAGTCGATCCCGCGCAGTGCCGCCGCCAGATTGCGGAAGAATTCGCCGCGCGACGTGGTCATGTCCTTTTCAACCATCATCGCCCGGCATCACCCGCCGGCAACCGGAGGCCACACCGCCAGCGTGTCGCCGGCCGTGAACGTCGTGGTGCTGCGCTCCTGCGGCGGCACGAAGACCCCGTTGAGGACCACCAGATGGCACTTCTCCAGCGGCACATTGAGATCGCGCAGCACCGCATTGACGGTGTGGCCGTCCGGGCATTCGTACGGCGCTTCGCCGTTGCGGCCCTTTTCCGGCATGTAGTGGCGCAATGTGGCAAACAGCTTGATGGTGATCTGTGGCATTCCAGCTCATTGTCTTTCGGGGTCTGTCGGGTGCCGGCCGCGTCGCTGCGAATTGCGGCTCAACGCCCCGCGCGAACGCGGTGCAATTTGGCTCACATTCGCCGCCGGCGCAATTCAAATGTCCGCCAGCGGACGGGGCCGGCATCCCGCTCATTACTTGCCGCGCTGGCACTTGCCGTGGCGGGCGCAGGTTTTGGGCGAAGGGCACAGCGCCCAGCC
>JAHEJE010000021.1 GCA_024639035.1 Alphaproteobacteria bacterium | reverse complement strand
CAGACCAGACTCCATCTGGACCAATTGACCGAAAATCGCGAATATCTTGGATCGCGTTACGACGTGGAGACACTCAAACAGTTTTCACAGTTGAACCGCATCAGAGCTACGCTCGATCAAGTTGGCGACCGAGTGACTAAGCTGATCTGCACCGCGGATTGACGCACCCGCCGATGCAGATCGCAGAAGTCGATTCAGAGCAATTGGCTATCTGTCACCAGGCGGGTAAAACTCTGCCATGACCGACCTGCACACATTCATCCGCGAAATGCCCAAGGCCGAACTCCATCTTCACATAGAAGGGACGCTGGAGCCGGAACTGATGCTGGAACTGGCCCGGCGAAACGACGTTCAGCTGCCCTACGAGACCCTTGACGACATCCGCGCGGCTTACGACTTCAATTGCCTGGAGGATTTCCTGCAGGTCTACTATCTCGGCATGTCGGTGCTGATAACCGAGCGGGATTTCTTCGACCTCACCTGGGCCTATCTGGAAAAGGTCAAAGGCCAGAACGTCACCCACATCGAGATTTTCTTCGACCCGCAGGGACATACCGAACGCGGCATCGGCTTCGACACCGTGCTCGGCGGCATCACCCGCGCCCTTGAGCAGGGCAACAAGGAGCTTGCCATCACCTCCAGGCTGATCATGTGCTTCCTGCGCCATCTGCCTGAAGAGGCCGCCTTCGACACGCTGGACCATGCTTGCCGGTGCAGGGATTACATTTTCGGCGTCGGCCTCGACAGTTCCGAACTGGGCTATCCGCCGGAAAATTTCACCCGCGTCTTCGCCGCGGCGCGGGAAAACGGCTTTACCCCGGTCGCCCATGCCGGCGAGGAAGGCCCCCCGGGCTACGTCAGCCAGGCCTTGGATGTGCTGAAGATCGAACGGATCGACCACGGCAACCGGGCGCTTGAAGACCCGGCCCTGGTGCACCGCATCGCTGCCAGCGGCATGGCGATGACGGTTTGCCCATTGTCCAATCTGCGCCTGAAGGTGGTGGACGACCTCACCCGCCACCCCTTGCGGCAGATGCTCGATGCCGGATTGTGCGCCACGGTAAACTCCGATGACCCGTCCTACTTCGGCGGCTACATCACCGAGAATTTTCTCGCCGTGCAGACCGCACTGTCGCTTGATCTGGCCGAAATCGTCCAGCTTGGCCGCAACGCCATCACCGGTTCTTTCATGTCGCAGGCCGAGAAATCCATATCGCTGGACAGGTTCGACGCCTTCTGTCAGGGATTTCCGAACAACTGAGGCCGGCTTGCGCGCGACCGGGCCCGATGCCCGGAAAAGACAATGCGATGCAATACCGCAAGTATTGATTAACGCACCGGCCCTATACTTGCAGCGTTCGTATTAAACGCATTTTTAGGGATTCCGCGACCATGACACAGTCAAGCCGGATCAGCGCCCAAACCGGCAAGATTGCCAGCAAGATTCGTGTGCTTGTGGTCGACGACGACGAGGATGCAGCAAATGGCGTAGCAGAGTTGCTGGAAGCCGAGGGTCACACGGTCGCAATCACTCACGACGGCACCAATGCCCTGCGTTCTGCCGTCATGATGGTCCCCGACATGGCCCTGGTCGATCTCAGGCTCGGCCAGGAATGGGGCCTGGACGTCATCGAAGCCCTGAAAGGCCAGTTCCCGGACCTCGTCTGCATCGTCATGACTGGTGAATCCGACAGCTCGACGGTCATTCGCGCCATGCGCCACGGCGTCCACGACTACCTGACCAAGCCGTTCGATCCGGAACACCTGATCAGCATCATCGACCGCGCTTCCGAACGCGTCAGGCTGCAGGACGAACGCCGCCAGATTCTCGACGAGCTGGCAACGGCGCGCGACAAGGCCGAACTGGCAAGCCGTTCCAAGACAGAATTCCTCACCCGCCTGTCCGGCGAACTCGGCGAACAATTCAGCTCTGTGGTGAGGCTGTCCAATGTGATTGCCGACCGAGGTGCCGAACAGACCGCACAAGCCGCAGCCGCAACCGGCATTGCCGACGGGTGCCGCAGGCTGTCACGCATCATGATGTGGATCGGCGAACTGGGTCAGCTCGAAGCCGGAACCATGCCGATCGAACGCACCGAATTTTCGCTCGCCGATGTCAGCGAACGGCTTTTGAAGATCTTCGACAACCAGGTCGCGGAAAAGCACATTGAGGCCAGCCTCAAGATCGCCCCCGACCTGCCGCCGATCGTGTCCGACGGCGACCACTTCGCCCGCATTCTCGGCCACCTGCTGTCGAACGCGGTCAAGTTCACCGGCAACGGCGGCAAGATCGAAGTCACCGCCCTGGTCGACGGCTTCGGCGATTTGCGCCTGGATGTGCGCGACAGCGGCATCGGCATGTCGTCGGATGACATTCAACTGGCGCTGACGCCGTTCGGCCGCCTTCACTCGACCACCGGAACCGACCCTTACGGCGTCGGCCTGGGCCTGCCGCTCGCCAGCAAATTCGCCCGGCTGCTCGGCGGAAGCTTTCACATCGAATCGACCCTGGGCACCGGCACAAGCGTCAGCATGAAGTTCGGCAAGGATGCCGTCTTCCGGCCCGAGCATACCCGTTTGAGCGCTTGAGGCGGTTCACACCGCTGGCTCCTCCATTCGGCATATGCTAACGGTACGCCCTGCACCGGGGGAAGGGTGTGGCGGACCGAGGCATCATGACGGAACTACCTGAAGCAGGCAGACATGCGCTGATAACCGGGGCGTCGGGCGGCATCGGCGAGGCCTTCGTCAACCTGCTCGCCCAGGAAGGTTACAGGCTGGTGATCGCAGCCCGCAACGCCGACCAGCTCAATCGCGTCACGGCGCTGGCGGTGACAAACTACCAGGCGGACGTGACCCCGGTCGACGTCGACCTGTCACGCCACGACAGCGGGGAAATCCTCGCCCGCGCCATGGCGGCAAAGAACTTCTCGCCCGACGTGGTGATCAACAACGCCGGTTTCGGCAAACTCGGCGCTGCCCACAGCATCGACCGCGCCGAGCAACTCAACATGGTCGACCTGAACGTGCGCTGCGCCACCGATCTGTCGTTGCGTTTTCTGCCGGAAATGCTGCAGCGCAAGCGAGGTGGAATTCTCAATGTCGCATCGCTTGCCGGCTTCATGCCCGGTCCCAACATGGCGGTGTACTACGCCACAAAAAATTACCTGGTTGCCTTCGGCGAGGCCATTGCAACCGAACTCAAGGGCACCGGCGTGAGCGTCAGCACCCTGTGCCCGGGGGTCGTCATCACCGGCTTTCAGGCCCGTGCCGAGATGGAAGACAGCTTGCTTACAAAGCTGATGCCAAAGCAGTCCGCCCAAGAGGTTGCCCTGGCCGGCTGGGAAGGCTTCAAGCGGGGTGAGCGCATCATCGTTCCCGGTGCCTTCAACAAGATTGCGGCACACCTCAGCCGGATAACGCCACGCAGCATTTCCCTGCCGGTGATCAACCGCCTGCAGAAGCTGCAGAACCAGAAGGCGCCCAATGAACCGGCTTGACGGCAAGGTGTGTCTGGTCACCGGCGCTGCAACCGGCATCGGCAAAGCGGTCGCCGATCTGATGGTCGCCGAGGGCGCCCGCGTCGCGTTTACCGACATCGATCTCGACGGCGCCCGCTTGGCCGCCGAGGCCCATCGCTCGGACACCATCGCCCTGGCCCATGATGTTACCGACAAGGCGGCCTGGCGCAATGCGGTGGAGGTCACTGTTGCGGCCTTCGGCGCCCTCAACGTATTGGTCAACAATGCGGGGATTTGCGTGCCCGGTTCGGTCGAAAGCCTCGATGAGGCCGACTGGGACCGGACGATGGATATCGATCTGAAGTCGGTGTTTCTCGGCTGCAAGGTGGCCCTGCCGATCCTGGCCAAACACGGGCCGGGCTCGATCATCAACATCTCCTCGATCTCGGCGATGATCGCCAGCGGCAACTTCGCTGCCTACAATGCGGCCAAGGCCGGCGTGCATCTGTTGACCAAGTCGGTTGCCCTGCACGCCGCGCGCAAAGGCTACCCGGTGCGCGCCAACTCGATCCACCCCGCATTCGTCGACACCGCCATGGTCGATGCAGTTGTCGGTTCCCAGGACCCGGCCACTGCGCGTGAAAAGCTGGCCCGGCAGGTTCCGCTCGGATGCATCGGCACGCCCGACGACGTGGCCTGGGCGGCGATCTACCTGGCAAGCGATGAAAGCCGCTTCATGACCGGCGCCGATATCAAGCTGGACGGAGGCATATCGGCGATGTAGCGTTCATCGGTCGAATTGCTGTAAGCTGCCCACCGTGACCCGCAAGATCCTCATTGTCGTCCATCAGGAACAATCGACGCCAGGCCGCGTCGGTCTGAAACTTGCCGCACGCGGCTACGAGCTCGACATATGCCGCCCGTGCCTTGGCGACCCCCTGCCCGCATCACTCGACGATCATGCCGGCGTGATCGTTTTCGGCGGCCCGATGAGCGCCAACGACGGCGACGAACTGGAATTCATCCGCCGCGAGATCGACTGGCTGGAGGTTCCGCTGAAAGAAGGTGTGCCGCTGTTCGGCATCTGCCTCGGCGCCCAGCTGCTGGCGCGACAACTCGGGGCAAAGGTCTGCCCACATCCCCAGGACCATGCCGAGATCGGCTATTACCCGATCGCGCCGACGCCGGCGGGCGCGAAAATGGGCCCATGGCCAAGCCATGTCTACCAGTGGCACCGCGAGGGCTTTCAGCTGCCGGATGGTGCCATATCCCTTGCCACCGGTCCGGGTTCGTTTGACCAGCAGGCCTACAAGTATGGCGAGACATCCTATTGCATTCAGTTCCACCCGGAAGTGACCTTGGCAATGATGCACCGCTGGACGGTTCGCGCCGCCCATCGCTTTGTCCTGCCCAATGTTCGCCCGCGCCACACCCACTTCACCGACCGCATGGCCTACGACGCCGCCGTAGACACCTGGCTCGAACGGTTCCTTGACCACTGGCTGTCGATCGGCAAGCGGCTGGCCCGGCATCGTGCGGCCTGACGCGGATTCCTAAAATTGGAAGTATTTGCAAAATGCAATGTTAACCTTTGCAAATTGCAAAGCCTGAACGGTAAATTTTCAACAACTCCACAACATCTGGCCACTGCCGCAGCCTAACCACAACATCTTGCAGACTGACCGTATGGCACGGCGCTTGCGTGGTGATCGGCAGCGCTGGGATCAGGGTATTGCGTACCCAGCCAGTTAGAAACGGGGAAATATGGTCAGCCTAGGGGGCGCCGGTTTCCCCGTTTTCTTTTTGCGCTATGGCGGACATGAAAAACCCCGCTGCGAGCCGGCAGCGGGGTTTTCAGGTGCGGTCTCGAGTACCGGTCAGGCGGGCAGAAAACTAGCCACCGAAGTGATACCTCAAACCAACGCGAAACTCATGCGTCATCAGATCGTCGACGAAGAACGGAACCGGTCCGCCCGATTTGGCCTTGCCGAGATCCGTCAGCCGGTAGCCAAAATCGAGCTTGGCATGCGAGGAGATGTCGTAGCTCAGCCCGGCCTGGATGTTCCAGGCGAAGTCGACCTCTTCGCCAGAAGATGATGCGACGGGCATCGCGACATCCCTGATCGTGTGCAATGCGACACCGATGCCGCCGCCGAGGTAGGGTGTCCACCCGGCATAGTTGGTGATGTCGTAATAGACATTGGCAAACGCAGTGTAGGATTGGAGTTCAGCATCGAGGCTGCCATAGGAATCGCGCAACGACTGTTTCAGCCGGTAACCGCCGGTGACCTCTACCCGCATGTTGCTGGTCAATTGGCAACCGACACCGCCCTCGAAAAAGGCCGTATCCTCTATGCTCTCGCCTTCAGCGTCCTCAGCCCCGCCACCGGCAAAGCCGCCACCGGCGCCGACCGCATTCTTGTAGACCGAAGGCCGCTCGTGAAATGAACCGCCGACGTCCACGCGCGCATAAAAGCAGGAGCCCGAATTGTCCACGACCTCAACCGGCAGCGGCGGTGGCGGCGGAGGTCCGGGCGGCAGAAGGTCCGCAGCCAGGGCCGGTGCCGCAGCACTCAGCGCCCCTACACAAACGAATGCTTTCAAAGAATGACGCAGCATGATCAACGCAACTCCAAATATTGCCTGTCCCGGGCTTTCCCCACGAAAGGTCCACAAACCCACTCAGGATCGCCCCACTCAGAGCTTCGTTTCCCCGTTCTCTCCAACATCGGGGAATGGCGCGACCCGTCTCACCCGACACTATTAACCAAACCGCTTAAGAAGCTCTTAAGGCTAACAGAAGGTTTTTTACTGGCGTTGAAATGGGTCACCAAGGCACAGGTCAACCCCGGCGGTACGGCCGGGCATTGCGATATGCTGGGATGTCATGCCGACGGCGCGCAGGCTCTGCTGTCAGGCGGCCTGTTGACGAACGACGGCCACCAGACCGTCAACGATACGCTCGACCATTTCGGCGTCGTCACCTTCCGCCATCACGCGGATCAATGGCTCCGTGCCCGAAGCGCGGATCACCAGTCGGCCGGAGCCGTTCAGCTCCGCCTCAGCGTCGGCGATGGCCTGTTTGACGTCGCTGCGCTCAAGAGGTTGCACCGAAGAATAGCGGACGTTCTTGAGCACCTGCGGAACCGGCTCGAACAGCCGGCACACCTCACTCACCGGGCGGTTGCTGGAGACCACTTCCGCCAGCACCTGAAGCGCCGCGATGAGGCCGTCGCCGGTCGTTGAAAAATCCGACAGCACGATATGCCCCGACTGTTCGCCGCCGACATTGAAACCGTTGGCGCGCATGTGTTCAACGACATAGCGGTCGCCGACCTTGGTGCGATGCAAGGCAACGCCGATACCGTTCAGATAGCGCTCCAGCCCCAGGTTGGACATCACCGTCGCGACCAGCGCATCGCCTTTCAGCAAACCCCGGCTTTTCCAGCTGCCGGTGATCAATGCCATAAGCTGGTCGCCGTCGACTATCATACCGGCCTCATCGACGATAATTGCCCGGTCGGCGTCGCCGTCCAGAGCGATACCGATATCGGCCCGCATTTCGCGCACCTTGTCGGCCAGTTTCTGCGGCGATGTCGACCCGCATTTGTCATTGATGTTGAAGCCATCCGGCTCAACACCGAGTGCTATGACCTCCGCCCCCAGTTCCCACAGTGCCGTCGGCGCCACACGGTAGGCGGCACCGTTGGCGCAATCGACAACGATCCTCAGGCCATCAAGCTTTAGCGTCTTGGGAAATGTCCTTTTGGCGAACTCGATATAGCGCGCCTGGGCATCCTCGATGCGCTTGGCACGGCCAAGCTGATCGGCGACGGAGAGCAGCTTTTCGCTGTCCCCGTCGATCAATGCCTCGATACGCAGTTCCTGTTCGTCGGAAAGCTTGTAGCCGTCAGGGCCGAACAGCTTGATGCCGTTGTCGTGGAAAGGATTGTGCGATGCTGAAATCATCACGCCGAGATCGGCACGCATCGAACGCGTCAGCATGGCGACGGCCGGCGTCGGCACCGGTCCGAACAGGAAGACATCCATGCCCACGGACAGAAATCCGGCCGTCAGCGCCTGTTCGATCATATAGCCGGACAACCGGGTATCCTTGCCGATGACCGCCCTGTGGCGGTGACTGCCCTGGGTATACAGGCTGCCCGCAGCCATCCCGACCCGTAATGCCGTTTCCGCATTCATTGGACTGCTGTTGGCACGGCCGCGAATGCCGTCGGTCCCGAAATACTTGCGTGTCATCGCCCTGAACTCTTCATCTTGATCGGCTGGATCATACCAACAATCGCTGTTCAATTGATTAAAACCGCGCCCCGAACGGGTCGCTGCCTGCGCTCCACACCTGAAGCGCTTCGCGGGTTTGCCGGACATCGTGCACTCGAATGATCTGTGCGCCCTGCATGACAGCGCTCAAGGCCGCCCCGGCCGAACCGCTGGCCCGGTTGCCGGCCACCTTCTCGCCGGTCAGTGCGCCGATGAAGGCCTTGCGCGAGGCACCGAACACCAGCGGCACCCCGAGGCCATGGAACAGGCTCAGGCGCTGGATCAGTTCAAGGTTGTGCTGGAACGTCTTGCCAAAACCAATTCCCGGATCGGCTGCAAGCAACGACCGGTCGATCCCCGCATCGGTGCAGCGGACCAGCCAAGCTTCAAGGGCATCGAACACATCAAGCGCGACATCGTCATAGCTGGGATTTTTCTGCATCGTCCTGGGATCGCCCTGAGCATGCATCAGCACCACGTTGCCGCCGCTTTCCCGGGCACACTTCAGGGCGTTCTCATCGAACGTCAGAGCCGACACATCATTGATCATCCGGGCGCCGGCGGCACGGGCCGCGCGCATGACCTCTGCCTTCCTGGTGTCCACCGACACGACATGGCCGCTGTCGGCAAGCGCCGTGATGACCGGCAGAACCCGGCGCAGTTCCTCTTCGGCAGAGACCGGTTCGGACCCGGGCCGGGTCGATTCCCCGCCGACATCGAGAATACCCGCACCTGCTGCGGCCAGCGCCTTGCCATGGGCAACGGCCGTCTCGGCATCGCTGTTCTCACCACCATCGGAAAATGAATCCGGCGTGACATTAACGATGCCCATCAGCACTGGCCGGGTCATGTCGAGCCCGCACACCTCGCGTCTCGTCGCGGCGATCAGCGCCAGCCGGTCGCCGATGACCGCATCCGCCGAATGCGACAGGTCCCGATAGGTACGCCAGGTCCGCGACACCAGGGCCTCGTGGCGGAACGACATTTCAACCATGCTGTAGGCAACCGGCCCGCCGGCGATGCGCCCGGCAATTCCCGCCTCGACGGCCTCATCGGCATCGCGCCCCCACATGAGCCCGGCCGGACGCAGGTATGGTTGCCCGTCACTCATCGATCACCAGTCAATGCTGCGCAGCAGGCCGGTCACGGCCCGGTCCCTAGTTCTGTGGCTGCGGTTCCATCTCGCCGCCTTCCTCATCGCCCTTCTCCTTGGACGACTTGGTGACCGGCACCGATGGTTTGGCCTTCTGCGACGGCTTGTTGTCGTTGTCGGAGCGGTCTGGCGGATTGCCCTTGAGCAGCTCGGCGATCTCATCGCCGGACAAGGTTTCATACTCCAGCAGACCTTGCGCCAGGATCTCAAGGTCCTTGGACCGGTCGGTCAGCACCTTTTTGGCCGTGGCATAGCCTTCATCGACCAGACGGCGGATTTCCGCATCGATGATCTGCGCCGTTTCTTCCGAAACATTCTGCTGGCGCGCCACCGAGTGGCCAAGGAAGACCTCTTCCTGATTGTCGCCATAGGCGACCAGCCCCAACTCCTTCGAGTAACCCCAGCGGGTAACCATGGCCCGGGCCAGCTTGGTGGCCTGGTCGATGTCGGACTGGGCGCCCGATGTGACGTTCTCTGCACCAAAGATCAGCTCTTCGGCGACCCGGCCGCCCATCATGATCGCCAGCCGCGAGGTCATCTGCTTGTACTTCATCGAATAGCGATCGCCTTCGGGAAGCTGCATCACCATACCGAGTGCCCGGCCACGCGGAATAATCGTTGCCTTGTGCACCGGATCGGCCGCCGGAACGTTGATGGCGACAATCGCGTGGCCGCCCTCGTGATAGGCGGTCAGCTTCTTTTCTTCCTCCGACATGGCCATCGAGCGGCGCTCGGCGCCCATCATCACCTTGTCCTTGGCGTCCTCGAAGTCCTGATGCGTCACCATGCGGCGGGAGCGGCGCGCTGCCAGCAGTGCTGCCTCATTGACCAGATTGGCCAGATCGGCACCGGAAAAGCCGGGCGTGCCGCGGGCAATAACCTTGGGATCGACATCCGGCGCCAACGGCACATTGCGCATGTGCACCTTGAGGATCTTTTCGCGCCCGGCGATGTCCGGATTGGGCACAACGATCTGGCGGTCAAACCTGCCGGGGCGCAGCAGCGCCGGGTCGAGCACGTCCGGCCGGTTGGTCGCGGCGATCAGGATGACACCCTCATTGGCTTCGAAACCATCCATTTCGACCAGTAATTGGTTCAGTGTCTGCTCGCGCTCGTCATTGCCGCCGCCCAGTCCGGCGCCACGGTGGCGCCCGACCGCATCGATCTCGTCGATGAAAATGATGCACGGTGCGTTCTTTTTTGCCTGTTCGAACATGTCGCGGACCCGGCTGGCGCCGACACCGACGAACATCTCAACGAAGTCCGAACCGGAAATCGTGAAGAACGGTACGTTCGCCTCGCCGGCAATCGCCCTGGCCAGCAAAGTCTTGCCGGTTCCGGGAGGCCCGACAAGCAGCGCACCTTTGGGAATCTTGCCACCGAGGCGCTGGAATTTCTGCGGATCCTTGAGGAACTCCACCACTTCCTCGAGGTCTTCCTTGGCCTCGTCGACACCGGCGACGTCATCGAAAGTCACCCGGCCGTGGCGTTCGGTCAGCAGCTTGGCCTTGGACTTGCCAAAGCCCATTGCCTTGCCCGAACCGGCCTGCATCTGGCGCATGAAGAAGAACCACACACCGATCATCAGCAGGATCGGGAACCACGACAGCAGAATGCCGGACAACAGGCCTTCTTCCGCCGCCGGACGGGCTTCGATCTTTACGCCCTTTGTGTTGAGGCGGTTGACCAGTTCTGCGTCCTCTGGCGGCTTGTAGGTTTCGAACGGCTGGCCGCTGGTGAGTTTGCCGGTGATCGAATCGCCGGCGATAACGACATTGCGCACCTCACCGCGTTCAACCCGTTCGAGAAAGTCGGAATAACTCACTTCGCTGGTCTTTGCCTGGCGGCTTGAGCCCTGAAACAGATTGACCAGGGCGAAAAGCAGGATGGCGATAATCACCCAGACAGCGAAGTTGCGGAAATTGTTCACTTGATCCCTCCGGACCGGAAAGATCGATTAGCCCGGAATTCCGGCATTCCTGATCTGACCAGCGTTGTGTTTTCTGCTTTGTAACATAGGAAGCCTGAAGCTGAATGCCAAGCATCCTATTGACCTAAATAAAGTCTTAGGGGTCGAGCTTGTGGTGCTGGCGCGCAGGCTTGCTGCGGCCGGGTTCACGGGCCACCACGATCGCCCGCTTGCGCCGTGATATCCGGCAGTTGCCAAGGGTTCTCGCCCGCCCGCCACCGTCCATCAGCCATCCATCGAGCCGCTCCAGCGCCGCCAGACGCAGGGCCGCCTGCCCGCCTCGCTTATGAAGGACCATCTGCAGCAGCCGGATGCGCGTTTCCGCAGGCGACCGGCGAAAAGCGTCAAGCTCGATAAGGACCCTGCCATCCGCTTCTTCAGAAACGGCGGTTTCGTGCAAGGCAAAGGCCTGTTGCTCGAGGGCTTGGCGCGCCCGGGCCAGCCGCTCGGCCGATCGGGCAATGGCCTTTGCGTCAACTCCGCACTCGCCGAGCACCGCCAACGCCCTGCGCACCCGCACCCGCTCAAAGCCGCTGTCGTCATTGCTCGGATCATCGATCCAGCCGTGCCCGATCTGGCGCAGGCTTGCCCGCAGGCGTACCCGTGAAACCGCCAGAAACGGTCGGATCAGCGGCCATGGAGCACCACCGGCAACCGGCATGCCGGAAAGCCCGTCGACGCCGCTTCCCCGCCCAAGACGCATCAGGACCGTTTCGGCCTGATCGTCCAGCGTGTGGCCGGTGACGATCGTTTGGGCTTGGTTGCGAACGCACCAGGCGGCCATCAGGTCGTACCGTGCCTGCCTGGCCGCCGCCTGCAAGCCGCTGTTCGGCTTGTCGCCGGCCCATTGCAGGACCGCATGCGGTAATCCAAGGCCCGACGCCCAGTCCGACACCTGCACCGCTTCGCGCGCCGCCTCGGCGCGCAAACCATGATCGACACACAGGACGCTGAGCTTCGGGGCGCCGGGCCGGCGTTCTCGCCAGCCGCTCGCGAGCACCATCAGGGCAACCGAGTCCGACCCGCCTGAAACGGCCAGACCCAGGTGATTGTAATCGAGTAGCGGTTCAAAAAGTCGATCCACCTCGGCAGCACCGAGAGGCTCTGCTTCAGCGTCAGCAGCCGCCACGCTGTGCTTCCCTGGCCGCCAGTTTCCGAGTGGCGGCGTCCTTGGCATAAGTGCGCTGCACCTCGGCAAACGCGCCACAGGCCTGCTTGCGCTGCCCCAGCTTACCAAGAGACATGCCGAGTTTGAGCAGCGATGCCGAAGCCTTCTTGTCGCGCGGATAGCCCTTGTAACCGGTCAGAAAGCTCTGTGCCGCCTGTTTGTAGCGCCCTTGGGCATAGTAGGTCTCGCCAAGCCAGTATTGAGCCTGGCCAGACAATTGGTGCCGTTTGTTCTGGCTGAGGAACGTCTTGAACCCGGCCTCGGCAAGGCCAAAACGCCGTTTCAGCAAATTGTCGTGGGAGCGCTTGTAAAGTTCTGCCGGAGCAGCCCCCGCGCCGGAATTGGTGGCATCGCCGAGCGATGCGGTTTCAACGCTGCCCGGCAGCAGGGATGACGAGACCGCGTCATCGTTTTGCTGGCCGAAGCCGTTGTTCTGATTGAGGGTGCCAAAGGTGCCGTCATCGTTGACCACCAATTGGCCAAGCACCTTCGGGGCCAGGTCGGGCTGCAGTTCCTGGGTCACCTGGCGCTCGATGATCAATTCGCTTTCCAGCGGCTCGGAGGCCTCCGGCAGAACCGTCAGGTCCAGATCGCCATTGCTCAAGTACAGATCGTCGCTTGCCGACGGGGTCGGCTGCTGAAACGCGCTTTGGGTGTTGCTTTGCTGGCTGGTGCCGGGCTGCGGCGCCAGGCTGCCGGACTTTTGCCGCCGCAGCTCCTCAATCTGGCTTTGCATACGCTGCATCTGACGGCTGATGCCATCCAGTTGCCCGGCCAGCCGGCGCAATTGCTCCTCGATCGCCGACATCCTGTAGCCCGCATCGCCGCCGCTACTGCCGCCGGCCCCCTTCATGGCGCGCACCTCGTGTTCAAGCCGCACGATGCGCTCGAACAGCGAGTTCCACTCCGCGCTTTGGGCCACCGCGCCACCGGGGCTCAACACCAGGCCACAGAAGATCAGCCCGAAGGCCGCCACGAGAGATTTCAGTCTTGCCATGTCGCACATAGTCCACATCGAATAGTTTTGCTGGTCACATGCCGCAACAACGCGGTGAAATTACGGCCACCACGGCCATCGTTGTACTCTCAAATCGCCGCCGCAACAACACGAAGGCCCCCAACCCGAAGTTGGAGGCCAGCTCGCGAACTTAAGCGTAATGTCTTGGCAGGTCAGCCCGAAACGGCACCACCGGTAACCACGGTGACCGCCCGGCGGTTCTGCGACCAGCACTGCTCGGCATCACACAACGCCACTGGGCGCTCCTTGCCGTAGGCGATGGTCGAAACCCTGGAAGGCTGCACACCCTGGGCGACCAGGAACTCACGGGCAGCCGTGGACCGCCGTGCCGACAGGGCGATGTTGTATTCGCGGGTGCCGCGCTCGTCGGCATGGCCTTCGACCTGCACCGTCACCTGCGCGTACTGACGCAGCCACGCGGCCTGGCGGCGCAGGATGTCCTGTGCCTCAGGCGTCAGTGTCGACTGGTCGACCAGAAACTGGATCCGGTCCCCGACATTGACCACGAAGTCGCGCTCCGATCCAGGAACCGCCGTCTGCTGGCTCTGGGCGACGAGATCGGGCTTATCGGATTTAGAACACCCAGCCAGCACGATGACCCCGGCAAGGGCGGCGGCAACTTTGAGGCCGGCGATTGAACGCAGCATGTAATCCCACTCCTATTGATCCACGTGACGCCATGCAAGATTACGCCATCGTGGTGCGGCTGCGGTCCCGTGACCTCATCCCACCGCTCGGCCCGATATGGTTTCCCTGGGGCCGGATTCAACTCCATGCGCTATTTCAGCGCGCTCATTTCCCTGTGGTAGTTATTTTAGCAATGGTGACCAGGCCGGATCGGAAGCGAAGTTCGGCGTTGGTACCTTGCGTTCATTATATCCTGTCAAGTCCACCGAATAAAGCTGCGGACCGCCGCCACTTCCCGGCGTTTCCCGGAAAAACATAACAACGCGGCCATTTGGTGCCCATGTCGGGCCTTCATTGTGGAAACCTTCGGTTAATATTCTCTCACCAGACCCGTCCGGCCGCATGACGCCGATGGAAAAACGCCCGCCACCGAGCTTGGTGAAGGCAATATTGTCGCCGCGCGGCGACCACACCGGCGTCGAATAGCGCCCTTTGCCGAAGCTGATTCGCTGCTGGCCCGAGCCGTCGGCGTTCATCACATAGATCTGCTGGGTTCCGTCGCGGTCCGATTCAAACACGATCCGGCCGCCATCCGGCGAATAGGACGGGGCCGTGTCGATGGCCGGCGAATTGGTCAACTGCCGGGTCTGGCGCGAGCGCAGATCGAGGACATAGATGTTCGAATTGCCGCCCTGCTGCAGGCTCATGATCACACTTTGCCCGTCCGGCGAGAACCGTGGTGAAAAGCTCATGTTGGGAAACTCGCCGACGATCTCGCGCTGCGCCGTTTCGATGTTGTACAGATAGACCCGGGGCCGATTGCCGGCGAACGACATGTAGGTGATTTCCTGCGATGTCGGCGAAAACCGCGGGGTCAGCACCAGATCGGCTCCGTTGGTCAGATTGCGGATGTTGAACCCGTCCTGATCCATGATCGCCAGCCGCTTCTTGCGCGCATCCTTCGGCCCGGTTTCATCGATGAACACGATGCGGGTGTCGAAATAGCCCTCTTCGCCGGTGACCGCCTTGTAGATCGCATCGGAGATCAGGTGCCCGATGCGCCGCCAGTTCTTCGGCCGGGTGACGAATTGCAGGCCGAGAATCTGTTGCTCGCCGAAAATGTCCCACAGCCGGAATTCGGCGCGCAGGCGACCGTCTTCCTGCAAGACCGCCCGCCCGGTCACCAGCGCCTGGGCCTGGATGGTGCGCCAGTCGCCGAAACGCGGGCGCTGGCTGAAATCGTTGATCTGCTCGATATAGGAAACCTGCGGCAGCGGCCGGAACAGCCCGGACCGCTCCAGGTTGCTGCCGATGACCGTTGTTATATCAACGCCATACTGCTGGGCATCGGGGTTGTCGCCGAGAAAGTTCGGCAGGGCGATCGGCAACGGATCGATCTTGCCCTTGGTCACATCGACTTCAAGAACGGCATGCGCCGGCGGCGCCATCGAAAACGACGCCAGACACACGGCAAACCCGAGCACAAACGCTGCCAAAACTCGTGAAATCATAGAGAACTCCCCCCGAATCGTCCCCATATTGGCGCGGCCATTGTCATTTGCAAATCGATTCCCCCACAATCTCCAACGCTATCGTGCCCAGTCCTCAATTGATAGCAAGCATCTTGCTTGGGTCGAAGTTGATGATGATATTCTTCCACGCCGCGTATTTTTCCACCGGCAGTTTGTCATACGGCTGACACCCGAGGATCGCCGACACCGAGCTGCGTGCCGCCGCGCCGAACGCCGGATGCGACGAGTTGTTCAGCACCACCGGTTGACCCAGGACATTGCCGGACGGGTCCATCTGAATCTGCACCCGCACGACCAGATTGTGCGCCTCGCGCACGCCGGCCGGCACGTTCCAGCACCGTCCGATGCGCTGGCGCAGCCAATCCAGCTCGCTGGCCGATACCCCGTCGTCGCTGCCGATCAGCGAAGCGATATCGCCAAGCGCCGGTGAGGTCAGTTCGTCCTGCGGCGGGGCCGGCGCGGTGCGCTCGTCGTCGATCTTGTTCAGCAGGGCAGCAACATCGTCCGGGTTAAAGGCATCCTTCTTCTTTTTTTCTTTCTTCTTCTCGACCACCTTGCGCGGCGGTTTCGGCTTCTGGCGTGGTTTCGGAACCGGCTTGGCCACGGCGGTCTTTTCCGCCGGCTCAGGTTCCGGCTCGGCCTCGGTCTGCTTGATCAGTTCTTCCACCGGATCCGGTGTCGGCGGCTCGGGCTCGGCCTCGACCGGTTCAGGCGCCGGCGCCGGTTTGGGTTCCGGTTCAGGTTGCGGTTCGCGGGCCGCCTGCTTGATGGTCTCGTCGACCTTCGGTTCAATCTTGGTGATCTCCGGTTCCTTGATCACCTCGGGACCGGGCTTGTTCTCACTCTCCGGCGCATCCGGCTTGGTCGCCTGGCGCTTCGACAGATCTTCGATGTTGACGATCTCGACCGGAATCGACTCCTGCTCGTCGACCGAGTAGGCCTCGGGATCGGACAGAATGCCGGCGGCCAGCACCAGGATGCTGACATGCACGGCAAACGATATCGGCAGCGACCAGCGCATTGTCTATCCGTTACGACCCATCGGTCTGCTCGGTTTCGGTGACCAGGCCGATCCGTTTGAAGCCAGCCTTGTTCAAAGCCCCCATCACTTTCATAACATTCCCATAATCGACATTTCTGTCGCCGCGCACGAAAATGCGCTCTTCATAGCCGTTCTTTGCTATGGCAACCAATTTCGGCGCCAGTGTGTCGAGTGCGATCTCGGTTTCCTGCAGGAAGATCTTGCCGTCATTGGTCACCGTCACGGTCAGCGGCTCATTGTCGCCCTGCAACGGATTGGCCTCGGTTTCCGGCAATTCGATCGGCACGCCAACGGTCAGCAGCGGTGCCGCGACCATAAACACAATCAGCAGAACCAGCATGACGTCCACGAAAGGCGTCACGTTGATCTCGGACATCGGCTGATAGGACGAACGCCGGCGGCGCCTGCCGCCTCCCGGTCCTCCACCACCTGCCAACGATGCACCCATCGAACGTTCTCCCGCCTTAAGCCCGCTCGTCGAGCTGCCGCGATATGATCGCGGAAAACTCGTCGGCGAAATTCTCCAGCCGCGCCGCCACCTTGGCGATGTCGCTGGAGAACTTGTTGTAGAAGATCACCGCCGGAATGGCCGCCAGCAGACCGAGCGCGGTGGCAAACAGCGCCTCGGCCAGGCCCGGCGCCACCACTGCCAGGTTGGTGCTCTTGGACACCGAGATCGCCCGGAACGAATTCATGATGCCCCACACCGTGCCGAACAGGCCGATGAACGGCGCCGTCGAACCGACGGTCGCCAGCACCAGCAGCCG
>JAHEJE010000236.1 GCA_024639035.1 Alphaproteobacteria bacterium | reverse complement strand
CCTGATCGAACCGGGAAAAATCTACTTCGGCGCCCGCCCCCGCCCCCGCAACCACTTCCGCCTCGGCTTTTCCTCGATCGAGGACGACAGGATCGAGCCGGGCGTGAAGCTGCTGGCGAAGCTGATGCACGCAGTTGGGTGATGGGAATGGGGGGGTGGTAGTGCCGCACGTCCACGCAACGCTAGGGTCAGGACCCTAGGGTCAGGACCCTAGGCTGAAACAATTGAAACCTATCGCTGCGTAACATGACATCCGTTTGAAACGTCCGTCCATTAGTGCTGCGGCTCCATTCGAACAGACAGTCCATGGAGACGGACCGATGAAACACTCCACCTTACCAAGATCACCATCCGGCCCTCAGTATCAATCGTTGCCGTTCCCTGCACCCTGGCCTGCCAGATTGGCGAGCGGTCTCAAGCGATGCTCGCTGTACACGCTGGGTGGCTTGCTCGCGATCGTTGCCGGCCTGATGATATTGGTCATGACGCTGCATTGGGACAGCGTGTTGCTGTTCCTGTTTGGCGACTGATCACAGCAGTAGCCGCAAGACAGCATTCTACCAATGGCCCTTGCCAGTTGACTCTGGACCCATCCCGCTCCCGCGGCCCAACAACCTGCAAATGGCACCCTCGGGGTGATTGGACCGGGGAGCGGGATGGGTCAGACTTCAGGGCCACTGATGTTAGCGCTTTTCGCTGTCGGCTTCCTTCAGCAACCAGTCGCAGAACGCCCGCACCTTGGCGCGGCGGAGGTACTCGCGCGGACAGACCAGCCAGTAGGAAAACTCGGCCTGCAGGACGAGATCGAAGGGCCGGACCAGGAGGCCGGCCTTGATTTCCTCCTCCACGGCGTGGTGGCTGACCAGGGCCACGCCGTTGCCGTTGACCGCGGCTTCGATGGCCATGTTTTCAACAGTGAAGCGCGGGCCGTGCTCGACATCGATATCCTCAAGTCCGGCGGCCTTGGTCCAACTGCGCCAGTCCGGCAGCGGCATGTTGAAGTCACCCCAGTCGACGTGCAGCAGGCGGTGTTTCTTAAGATCGGCCGGAACGCTGAGCGGCTTATCGCCCTGCAGCAGCTTGGGACTGCACACCAGGCTCACCTCCTCGCCGAACACCCGCGCAACATGAAGGCCCGGATAATCGCCCATGCCGAGACGGATCGAAACGTCGATGCCGTCGCGGGCAAAGTCGCGGGTGTCGAGCGAGGCATCGAGGCGCACGTCGATGGCGGGGTACTTGTCGGCAAAATCAGGCAGCCGCTGGAGCAACCATTTGATGGCGAAGGTCGGCGCGCTGGAGACGGTCAGCAGGCCTGATTCCTCCTCGCGCGCCAGCCGGTCGACGGCTTCGGCCAGCCGGTCGAAGCCCTCGCTGACCAGCGGCAGGACGGTCTTTGCCTCCTCGGTCAATTGAACGGCGCGGGTCATGCGGCGGAACAGCGCCAGGCCGAGATACTCCTCAAGCTGCCTCACCTGCTGACTGACCGCTGCCGGGGTGACGTGCAGCTCTTCGGCAGCTTTAGTAAAGCTCAACCATCGGGCTGCTGCCTCAAAGGCACGAAGGGAATTTAACGGCGGTAACCGGCGCATACGAGCTTATCGACACATTATGTTATAGAAAATCTAATCTGTCATATCAGAAAGCATCGTTTGTCGGCAAGGGCGGAGGCGGGGTATCGTCAATCATCAATCAGATGCCCCAGGGCAAAAGAACAGGAACCACTCCAATGAACTACACAAATCATACGTACCCGAATTCCTCGGTCACGGTTTCGATGATGATCTCCGAATCCGTCTACCGCGCCGTCGTCACTGGCGAACGCCTGTACCGCAGGTTTACCCGGTAGGCGCGATCGCCCGCAGAGCGCCGGCAATCCCGACTATCCGGCAATGGGTCGCGGTGTGGCGCCGGGAAATTCGGTTTCCCGCGCCCGCCGCGATCATGCCGTGGCCGGATAGCCGCGCCAGCGCTTGACGTTTCTGAGCGACAGGCTCGACTGGATACGGGCCACGCCGGGCAGCCTGGTGATCCTGGTGCGATGGATGCGCTCATAATCCTGGGGGTCGGCGGCGGCGATCCTGAGGAGATAGTCGAACTGGCCGCCCATCAGGTGGCATTCGAGGATTTCCGGCACGTCGCGGACCGCCTGCTCGAATTTCTCCAGCGCTTCCTCGGTTTGCGACTGCAGCGAGATTTCAACGAAGAACTCGACGGCCAGGCCAAGCGCCTCGCGATTGAGGCGGGCGGTGTAGCCGTCGATGACGCCGGCCTCCTCCAGCAACTTGATGCGGCGGTGGCAGGCGGACGGCGAAAGACCGGCCTGTTCAGCGATCTGGGCGACCGGTTGACGGCTGTCCGCCTGCAGGCAAGTGAGAATGGTTCTATCAATGCGATCCATGTTCATGCCGCTTTATTCGAATGAATCGGTTATTCTTCGCATAATCCACCGCTATTCGTCAATTTTCTCGGCAATTTGAGAATTCTTCCGTTACGACCCGTGTTAACCATCGCCGTCAATCAGGCACGGATGGTCCGGCCGGTGGTAAGGGAGGTGGCGCAATGCTGCTGGGTGTTCCAAAGGAAATCAAGGTCAAGGAGTTTCGCGTCGGCATGACCCCGACGTCGGTGCGTGAGGTGGTGTTGAACGGCCACAAGGTGGTCGTCGAGACCAACGCCGGAGCCGGCATCGGCATGGACGACGATGCCTACCGCGCCGCCGGGGCCGAGATCGTCGACACGGCAAAGGAAGTGTTCGACAACGCCGAGATGATCGTCAAGGTCAAGGAACCGCAGGCGGTCGAACGGGCCATGCTGCGCAAGGGTCAGGTTCTGTTCACCTACCTGCACCTGGCACCCGATCCGGCTCAGACCAAGGATCTGGTCGAGAGCGGTGCGACCTGCATTGCCTATGAAACCGTCACCGGGCGCACCGGCGGCCTGCCACTGCTGGCGCCGATGTCGGAAGTGGCCGGGCGGCTGTCGATCCAGGCCGGCGCCTACTACCTCGAAAAGGCCCACGGCGGCCACGGCGTGCTGCTCGGCGGCGTGCCGGGTGTCGATCCGGCCAAGGTTGTCGTGCTCGGCGGCGGCATGGTCGGCAAGCACGCCATCCATATCGCGCTCGGCATGGGCGCCGATGTGTGGGTGATCGACAAGAACGTCGATGTGCTGCGCCAGTGCTGGGCCCAGTTCGGCCGGGCGCTCAACACGGTGTACTCGACGCGCGATGCCATCGAGCGCCACCTTGTCGATGCCGATCTGGTGGTCGGCGGCGTGCTGATTCCGGGTGCCGCAGCGCCGAAGCTGATCACCCGCGATCTGGTCAAGACCATGAAGGCCGGCTCGGTGATCGTCGATGTGGCGATCGACCAGGGCGGTTCGGCGGAAACCTCCAAGGCGACCACCCATGACGATCCGGTCTATGTGGTCGACGATGTGATTCACTACTGCGTCGCCAACATGCCGGGCGGGGTGCCGAAGACCTCGACCTATGCGCTCAACAACGTCACCCTGCCGTTCACCCTGGCGCTGGCCAACAAGGGCTGGCAGCAGGCGCTGCGCGATGACGAGCACCTGCGGGCCGGGCTCAACGTGCATGACGGCAAGGTCACCTATAAGGCGGTGGCCGACGACCTCGGCTACGACTACGTGGCGGCGGATACGCTGCTGTAGGACCCTCGCCCTGAGGGTCAACAACCAGGCGTGTCCCACACCTGAGTGATTGGCCCGGGAGCGGGGTGAGCCGCCAGTCCTGACGCTTCCTGCGAAAGCCCGCCCTGGTGGCGGGCTTTTCTTGTCAACAAATCCATTTGACTCGTTCAACGTTAAACTATATATTTCGTTGAACGATAAACTACCTTTGTTGAATGGAGCATTGGAATGGACAAACGCAGGTTCCTGAAAATTGCCGGTAGTGCCGGCGTGATTGTTGCCGCGGGCGGCGGCGGCTTTGCCGCGACCCGCACGCCGAGCGAAGCCCTCAGGCCATGGCAGGACGCCGGCACCGCCTATCGCGATCCCATGCGGCGCGCCTTGTCCTATGCCATCCTGGCGCCCAACCCGCACAACCGCCAGCCGTGGATCGTCGACTTGAAGAGCGATACCGAGGCGGTGCTGAGGTGCGATCTCGACCGGCTGCTGCCGGCCACCGACCCATTCAGCCGGCAGATCGTGATCGGCCTGGGCTGTTTTATCGAATTGTTCGCGATCGCCGCCGCCGAGCAGGGATATCTCGCCGGCATGACCTACTTTCCCGACGGCGAGCCGGTGGCTGCCCTGGACAGCAAGCCGATTGCCGTTCTGAAGCTGACCAAGCATCCCGGCTTGAGCAAGGATGTCCTGTTTGCCCAGGTTCTGAGCCGCCACACAAACCGCGAGCCATACGATACCGGGCGCAAGGTGGGTGAACCCAGCCTGGGGCGCATCCGAAACGCGGCCAGCCGCTCCGTCGTGGTCGGCACAGCGAGCCACGGCAAACAGCTTGAAGACCTGCAGGTGTTGACCAGAGATGCCCTGGTGGCGGAAATCCGCGACCCGGAGGCGTTTCAGGAAAGCGTCGATCTGATGCGCATCGGCCGATCTGAGAT
>JAHEJE010000020.1 GCA_024639035.1 Alphaproteobacteria bacterium | reverse complement strand
GGCGGCA
Organism: Alphaproteobacteria bacterium; assembly: GCA_024639035.1. Classification (GTDB taxonomy): domain Bacteria; phylum Pseudomonadota; class Alphaproteobacteria; order Rhizobiales; family Aestuariivirgaceae; genus JAHEJE01. The sequence goes on along the minus strand of JAHEJE010000020.1, from coordinate 17,268 downwards.
GCGCAAAAAGAAACCGCCGGCAATCGCCGGCGGTCCTTGAGCCTCCCTATTCTTTTCAAAGCGAACCCTGGCTCTCGGGTTCGCCCTTGAGTGTCGGCAGTCTAGTTCAGGCTACCACCGATGCTCGAGAAGGTCGAAGTCAGGTTCGACTCGATCAGCGGCATCGTAGCAACAAGGGCCAGGCCCGTAGCAGCGGCGATGAGGCCATACTCGATAGCGGTTGCACCAGAATCGTCTTTCATGAAACGTGCGAGTTTGCTCATTTTACTCTCCTTGACTAACTCGTTAGACAGCACCTGGTTCTCAAAATTGGTGACACACATGTGTCTCAAGAACCAGGGCCAACACTAAGCGTGGCGCATTAAAAACAAGTAAATCCAATTGATTAATTGCATCCAACCTTCCCACGGAAGCAGTCTTGGTTAATTTATCCATAAATCCTGTAAATCCTGGTTAATAGTATATGTTTTTCCAGAACATTGTTCTGTTCACGCTCCGCATGGCATCTGCACAGTGCACTCACGATTCGTTTCTATTGCATTCACCCGCAATGCGAACGGGATCATCTCATGACAACTTCGCCGCCGCACCACTGTCCTGCCTTGGCGATCTGGCCGCGGCGAGTTCGACTTGCCAATTCACCGATCGAACCACCCAAGCCCGTGGCGACAAACCGGTTGCATAAAATCAGTTGGCGCACTGTAAGGCTTCATTCACCAATTTCATGTCAAATGCTGGTCACGTCATCAGATTTTGCCGGCCGAAAGGCGCCGGGCACAGTCGCGTTAGGGTTCATTGGAGGAAAAGACAAATGATTTCGTCTTTCGAAGCGGTCCGGCCAAACCGGCATTTGAAATATCTACGGCTTGTGGCAACCGGTCTCACCATGATGACCGCCTGCTGGCTCGCAGCCGCCCCGGCGCAGGCCGAGAACAAGATCAGGGTGGAGGCGGACCGGGCCAAGGTGGTCAGCATCGCCGGAACCCCGTCTGCTGTGATCGTCGGCAACCCGACTTATGCCGATGTATCGGTCCGCAGCGGTCAGATCATCATTCACGGTCGCCACTTCGGCTCGACCAATATCATCGTGCTCGATGCGGACGGAAGTCAGCTGGCCAACCTTGAAGTGGCCGTCGAGCGCCGCCGCCCGGAAGGCGTTGTAATATATAAAGCAGGCCTGAAGAACTCCTACAACTGCACGCCGAACTGTGAAAGCGTGCTGGAAGTGGGCGATGCGCCAGCCTACTTTGAGAATCTTGTCCAGAAGCAGATGAACAACAAGTCGGTGGTGGCGCAGTCAGCTGCCAAGCTCAGCGAGTAGCATCACCTCCCAACTTATCTCGCACGATCTTTCGGGTCAGTCCGGTGCATTCAGGTGCACGGTCTGGCCCGATGCTTTTTGCGCTCGGCCAAACCCGCCACGCGGTGGTTTGAATAAAGTTTTCATCAAATCTTAATCGTGTCTTTCACTGCACCTCAATAATTGTTTGTTAAACATCAATCCTGGAATCGCCGCGCCTTGGGGAATGCAAGAAATGCGTGGCGTGCATATGCCAGCCTGGCTGGCTTTACGGGAGACAAAGTGATGATGTGGCAGCTGTTCTTCGTCAGCATCCGGCGAGGCCTCGCAAGATATAAAGAGTCAGAGGATGGTGTAACGGCCATTGAGTTCGCAATGGTCGGCGGCCCTTTTCTCTATCTTCTGATGGCGATTTTCGAAACCGGTCTGATGCTGTTTGCCGAATATCTCATCGAGAACGGCACCGCCAACGCCGCACGGATGATCCGCACCGGTGAGGTCCAGATCACCGGGGTGACCGAAGCCAACTTCAAGACCACGGTCTGCGGCAATCTGAGCTCATTCCTCGATTGCGACAACCGGCTTTACGTCGATGTCCGCAACTTCCCCGATTTCGACACGGTAGCCGTACCCTCAGCCATTGACGGTGACGGCCAGTTGACCACGGATGTCACGACCGGTGCGCAGTTCGAGCCAGGCACGGCTCTCGAGGTCGTCGTCGTGCGCGTCTACTACGACTGGAAACTGTTCACGCCCGGTATCAGCAAGCTGTCCAACCTGGCCGGCGGCCGCCGCCTGCTTACCGCGAGCGCGGCCTTTCGCAACGAGCCCTTTGGCAGCTAATCAGCAAATTTCAACGGAGACGGCGTCATGCGCAATCATAAGAATCCTCGCCCGTTCTGTCAGATCGCCAAGCGGTTCGCGCGCTTTTCGCGCAACGACAGCGGGATCGCGGCCATCGAGATGGCCTTCATTTTCCCGGTCATGCTGATCCTCTATTTCGGCCTGGTCGACATCACCAACCTGTTGTCGGCAAACAGGAAGGTGACACTGACTTCCAGCACGATTGCCGACCTGGTCACCCAGGCACCGGGCAGCGTGACGCAGGCAGACCTAGACGGCTTCTTCAATGCCGCGTCGCCGATCATGGATCCGTTCGATGCCAGCGCCTCCAGCCTGGAGTTGTTCGGTTACGGCTTGGATTCAACTTCAGGCAATGCCGAACTGACCTGGCAGTACGCCCAGACCGGCACCTCTTGCGGCGCCGCACCTGCCCCGACCACCGACATGCAGGATCTGATGGCATCGGGCAACGGGCTGGTTTTGGCGCGGGTTTGCTATCAGTGGCAACCGATCACCGGCAAGGTCGCCGGAGTTGGCGCCATGCAGGTTGAAGACCAGATGATTCTGCGGCCAAGGCAATCGAACACGATCGAGTGCACCGACTGCCCATAAGGCAAACAGCCCTGAGAATTCGAAGCTGCGGCCCTGCACAACGTGCGGGGCCGTTTCATTTCGGCGACCGTTGCATCGGTGCTGCAATGTTATAAACTGGGTGCTGCAGCCATTTCATCATTCGCGGCCGGCACCCGTCCCATGACCAAAGATACCCAGAGCCCTTTGGGCGGCGCCCGGGCGTGGCTCATCTGGTCGCTCAGTGCGGCAGCCTTCGGGTACGCGTTTTTCCAACGCGTGGCGCCAAGCGTCATGGTCTCCGACCTGATGGCGGAATTCGCCATCGGCGGGGCGGTGATGGGATATCTCTCGGCGCTCTACTTCTACCCGTACGTGGCGCTGCAGATCCCGCTCGGTGCACTCCTCGACCGACTAGGCCCGCGCAAGATCCTGACAACCGCAATCGGACTGGCGGCGGTTGGCAGCTATCTGTTCGGCAGCGCCGGTACAATCGAGCAGGCCTATGCCGGCAGGATGCTGGTCGGCATCGGCTCGGCGGTCGGGTTTCTGGGGTCGCTTTCTCTCGCCGCCAAGTGGTTTCCAGCCAAACGGTTCGCCCTGCTTACCGGATTGACCATGCTGGCTGGCATGTCCAGCGGCGTTGGCGCGCAAGCCCCCCTTGCCGCACTGATCGAATCGATCGGTTGGCGCAATGCAATGTTCTCAGGTGCCGCATTCGCATCTTGCCTGGCCCTGGCCATCTTTGTGTTCGTGCGTGATGCGCCTGCCGACACAGGCGATGCGGACAGCGCTCAGGTGCAAACCTGGAGCAGCGTCTGGCGAGGTTTCGTTGACACGATACGCCGGCGGGAAATCTGGCTCATTGCCATTGTCGCGACGGCGATGAGCGGGCCGATGCTGGCCTTCGGCGGTCTGTGGGGTGTGCCTTACATGATGACCGCCTACGGCCTGGAGCGGCCGGATGCTGCGTTCTACGTTTCAATGCTGTTGGTCGGCTGGGCCATTGGTGCGCCGCTCGGTGGCTGGTGGTCGGATCACATCGAACGGCGCAAAGCTCCTGTCTTGATCGCGGCAATCGTCGAAGTCTTTCTGATGTGCCTGGTGGTGTTCATTCCCGGTCTGCCGTTGTACCTGTGCGTTATCATCATCCTCGGCATCGGCATCGCCGGTGGCGGCATGGCGACGACCTTCGCGCTGGCTCGTGAAGTCAGCAGCCCGGAGACCCACGGCTCGGTCAGCGGCATTGTCAACGCTATGACCGTCGCATCGGGCGCTATACTGCAACCGGTGATCGGACTGTTGCTCGATTGGCAATGGGACGGCACGATGGCTGACGGGGCCAGGGTCTACGGCGCGGACCACTATCGCACCGCGTTCATCTGTCTTGTGGCGTGGTCGTCGATGGCGGTCCTTGCCTGCCTGCGCCTGCGCGAGACCTACTGCACACCTGTCAGGGAAAGATAGCGCCAGTGTCACTTTTGCGGGGGATAGGGCCGCACGGGCAACCCGGACTTGATCCAACCGGTACCGTGAACCCCGCCGATCATGCCCTCTGACACATCGATGACAGCGGAATATCCGATGCGCGCCAGTGCATTCTGAATGGACTTCGAGCGGCCGCCGACAGCACAGATCAGCGCCACCGGCCTTGACTTGTCGCCATGCGTCAACTGCTGCAGCCGGACCAGAAAGTTCGGTTCATGCATCGACACCGGCTGGGCCGACGCTCCGATGCCGGTTTGCTTCCATTCGCTGCGGGTGCGAATGTCCAGCAACAACAGCTCGCCGCGCGCGGCAGCAGCATGGGCCTGGCGGGCCGTCATCCTGCGGGGGGCAGCCGAGACAGATCCGGCCATCAAGAAGCACGCTGCAGAAACGACAAAACCACGCCGTGCAATCATCGTCACAACACTTCCCAAGCAATCCAGATCACGGCTTTACCCTATCGCGCGCGCTGGCCGCATGCCAATCAACAACACGCGATGGCAGCAGGCTCAAATGCTGATCCGGCGCAACCTCAAGGCGTTCGTTATGACCGAGACCGATGACAGGCTCATGGCGGCAGACGCAATCATCGGCGACAGCAGCAGGCCGAACACCGGATACAGTACGCCGGCCGCGACCGGAACCCCGACGGTGTTGTAGACAAAGGCAAAGAAGAGATTCTGGCGAATGTTGCGCATGGTTGCAACGGCCAGATTGCGCGCCCTGACCAGCGAGGCCAAATCACCTTTGAGCAGGGTAAGGCCGGCACTTTCGACCGCGACGTTCGATCCATCGGCCATGGCGATACCGACATCCGCGGTGGCCAGTGCCGGTGCATCATTGACACCATCCCCGGCCATGACCACCGTTGCGCCCTGGCTCTTGAACCGGTCGATCAGGGCGGCCTTTTCGGCCGGAAGGATGCCGGCATGCACCTCGTCGATGGACAGGCGGGCCGCTACGGCCTCTGCGGTGCGGCGCTCATCGCCGGTTGCCATGACTATCTTCAGCCCGGCGTCCTGAAGCGCCCTGAGTGCATCGGCAGCTCCGGGCTTGACCGGATCGGAAACAGCAATCAGGCCGGCCCATCTTTCGTTGATACCGACAAACATCACCGTCTTGCCGTCGGCCCGCAATTCATCGGCGGTGCCTTGTGCACCGGCAAAATCGACACTTTGCTGTGCCATCAGCCCGGCGTTGCCGAACACGATGCGCTTGCCGGCGATCGTCCCGACAACGCCCTTGCCGGTGACCGACTGAAAGTCTTTGACGGGTTTCAGCTTCAAATTCCGTTTCCGACACTCTCGGATGATGGCGCCGGCAAGCGGGTGCTCGCTCGATTGCTCCAGCCCGGCGACGGCCGACAGCAGGCTATCGGCGCTTAGGCGCGAACCCGGCGCAACGACGATGTCACTCACTTCAGGCTTTCCGGCCGTCAGCGTGCCGGTCTTGTCGACCACCAGCACATCGGCTTCGGCAAACCGTTCCAATGCCTCGGCATTCTTCACCAGGATACCACCGGTCGCTCCACGACCGACGGCGACCATGATCGACATCGGCGTTGCCAGACCCAACGCACACGGGCAGGCAATGATCAACACGCTCACCAGCGCAACCAGCGCATAGGCCAATTGCGGCTCCGGCCCCAGTAGCAGCCACAGGACAAAGGCAACAACGGCAACGGCAACGACGGCCGGCACGAACCATCCGGCAAAGCGATCGGCCAGCGCCTGCACGGGCGCGCGACTGCGCTGGGCGGCCGCAACCATGGAGACGATCTGTGAGAGAACGGTCTCGGCGCCTACCCTCTCGGCACGCATGATGAAGCTGCCGGTGCCGTTCATGGTGCCACCGGTGGCGCTGTCGCCACTGGTCTTGGCAACCGGCATCGGTTCACCGGTCAGCATGCTCTCATCGATGGCTGACGCCCCTTCGACAACGATACCGTCGACCGGGACACGTTCATTGGCGCGGACCCTCAGATGATCGCCGGAGCGCACCTGTTCGAGATCAACCTCCTCTTCACCGCCGTCAGACCGGATGCGATGCGCGGTCTCGGGAGCAAGCTCCAACAACGCCTTTATCGCCGCACCGGTGCGCTCGCGTGCCCGACCCTCAAGGATTTGCCCAACCAACACCAAAACGATGATCACGGCCGCGCTCTCGAAGTAAACGCCAAGCGTGCCGTCCGCTTGGCGCAGCTCGCTGGGAAATATTCCGCCGGCGACCACCGCCAGCACGCTATAGGCAAAGGCAGCGCCGGTGCCGAGGCCGATCAAGGTCCACATGTTGTAGTTGGACGTGGCGATCGAGGCCCATGCGCGGCGGAAGAACGGCAAGCCGCACCACAAGGTGACAGGTGTGGCCAGCGCCAGTTGCAGCCACTGGCCGCTCACACCGGTGAGGAACTGCGGCAACGAAACCCCCACATGCGGTCCCATGGCGATGATCAGCAAAGGCAAGGTGAGCGCCGCGCCAATCCACGCCCGGCGGCTGAAATCACCAATCTCGGGATTGGGTCCATCGTCAAGGCGCGGCATCGCCGGCTCGAGCGGCATTCCGCAGATTGGGCAATCGCCCGGCTTGTCCTCTTCAACCTCCGGGTCCATCGGGCAAATCCAAAGGGTGCCAGCGGCGGCGTGTTGTTGGAATGCGGGAATTGCATCGCCGTAACGTTGCGGTTCGCGGTCGAATTTCGCCTGGCAGGATGCCGAGCAGAAGAACACCCTGCCGCCGTCGTGTTTCGACATGTGCCGGGCTGCGGCGCGATCAACCTGCATGCCGCAAACCGGATCGACCGCAGTGATGTAGCTGGCCGGATCGGCTATGAATTTTAAACGGCAGTTGGGATTGCAGAAATGGAATGCGCGGCCGCCATGGACATGCGAAGACGGGTCCGCGGCGATATCGACGCGCATGCCGCAGACCGGATCGCGGGTGAATTCGCCGTGTTCCTCACCAGCGGCGGCAGCGCAACAGGCATCACTATGCATATGTTCGGACATATTCGGCTTTGACCTTTAAGGTGTTATGCCAGTCAGATAAGGCTTCCAGTTACAAGAAGGTCAAGCATCCTTGCGACTTTCAGATGCCACTTGAATTTGTGGAGCACGCCGTCGTTGACAGTTGATGTTTTCCTTGCCGTCATTGCGGCCGGCCTGATGCACGCCGCCTGGAATGCGATGATCAAACAGCGCCTGGATCGGTTCATGTCGATCTCGCTGATGAGTTTTTCGATGGCGGCGCTGTCGATCGCCTGCCTGCCGTTCTTCGAAGTACCGCAGGGTTTTACCTGGTTCTGGATCGGCGTCTCGGCGGCGCTGCACACCGGCTACAAGATCTTCCTGATCCGGGCCTATGAGGCCGGCGATCTGGCTCAGGTCTATCCGCTGGCCCGCGGGTCGGCGCCTCTGCTGACGGCTGTATTCGGGTTCGTGCTGCTGGGCGAACAGCTGTCCACCATCATGACTGTCGGCATTGCGGTTCTGTGCCTGGGCATAACCTTGATGTCGATGCGCGGCGGTGCGACGCTGGGTCGTCTGAACGGCATCGCGATCGTCAACGCGCTGATCACCTCGCTGTTCATCGCCGCCTACACCCTCACCGACGGCATTGGCGGGCGCAGTGCCCCGTCGGCATCGAGCTATGCGGTATGGATGTTCGCCATCGATGGCGTGTGGATGGCTCTGTTCTGCACCTACATGCGGGGGCCAGCGGTGTTCAGCGCCATTGCGGCGCAATGGCGGTCGGCGCTGATATCCGGCGCCCTTTCGCTTGGCGCCTACTGGATCGTGATCTGGGCCATGACCCGGGCGCCGATCGCCGCCGTTGCTGCTCTGCGCGAAACCAGCATCCTGTTCGCGGTCCTGATTTCAGTGCTGTTCCTGGGCGAAAGGCTGACCAGCTGGCGTTTGGCGGCTGTGGCGCTGATTGTCGCCGGCGTGATCCTGCTCAGGCTCGGCTAGAGCCCAGGCGACCCAGCTTTGCCTTGAGCATGGACGCCGCGCAAACGTAGCCGCCCTCGGCGCCGTCGATGAAGTGAATGTGATCGCTGGTCACGGCCGAGGGAACGATGCAGGTCATCAAGGCGTTGTGCTGCTTGTGCAAGCCGAACATGCAGTGCCCGGACGCTTCTGCCCGCTCGAGCCGCAGGGTCAGTCTCTCAAGGTCCGGCTGCGAGACATCAAGCGTCAACTTCAGCCCATCGTCAAACTTGCGAAAATCACTGTTGGCGGCAACTTCGCGACGGTAACGCCCGGCGTTGAACCGGCCAAACGAATGCCCGGTGCGGTCGGAGACCCAGCCAATGAGTTGTTCTGCGAGCACCTCGATGCCCACCCTCACTCGCGCCATGCCAACCGCCTTGGCGGCCACCTCGATGGCCAGGCCTCGCGGCGGCCAGGTCAGAAGCGGACCTTGCGGCGGGACAGGACTATGGCGGCCTGAGCCGGCTTCGGCCAGCGCCAGAATTTCGCCGACGAGGTCCATGAACTCCCGATCATTGTCGCGACCGGGATAGGACGCCACAACGATAGAGACGATAAGACCGTTCTGTGCCTTCATTGGCTGCCAGCGGCAGGACAGGCCGGTTAGATCCGGCCTCGATCCCGGGGCAGCGGGAGCAATGGCATTTTCTCCCTGTTTCATGAGCTGTTCGGCCAGGCCGACTCCGCCTCCGGCAAACATGGCATAGGAAACATCGGCACTTGGCTTATAGCGGGCAACCAGGACATCCTTGCCCTTGCGGCGCAGATCTCTAACCGGAACGATCGCTGCGCGCAGGTCGAGATCGAGCTCTTCGCCTGCCCAGGTTCGCACAGCGGCCAGTGCATCGGCTGCGCTTTGGCGGTCGGAGCGATGAACAGCAAATGCGGCGCCGTCGCCGCCGAAGACGAACGGGAAATCGCAGTGATGACCGAGGGCGTTTGCCGCAGCAGAAATGCCGCTGGCGCCGGCGGTGTTGACGAGCTTGTAGCGGCCCTGTTCCACCGCCTGCGTCGAAGACGCAACGTCGGTGGTTGCAACGTACCAGTCGTCAGGCATGGCGCGATAGTTGGCCAGGTCGGCCACCGCCGTGAACCGCGTAACGCTTGGCAGGTGCTCGTAGAAGCCGGCAGAATTCATCGACATTGGACCATGCCGATCACTCTGCCGTGCAGCGCGCGTCGCGTGCAAATCGACCCCAAAGCGTGATCGGAAGCGCAACCGAGTAGACCTCATCACCGAGCTTGGCCAGCCCAGACATGATCGCCGCCAGCTTGGGCGCGCTTTCGGTGTCTATGAAAATCGGTCCGCCAGATGAGCCGTAGCTGGTGTCGCAGTCGGTCAGCCATGTGCCATGGCTCTTTTTCAATGCCCGGCAATTGGCGTGAACCGACAGGAGATACGGCCGTGCCTTGGAATAGGCCGGGTGAGACAGCGGGCCCGGGTCGTCGAAATAGGGCTCGGCCAGCGACACCGGCGCGATGTCAATCGATCGTTGAAGAATGATCATTGCGGCATCGTCGGCAAATTTCTCAACCTTCCCGGCGCCCTGTTCGGTCCTGCCGGCCAGGTAGCGCACGCACTTGGCCTGGGAGTGGGCAAGATACTTATTGCGGCGCTGGCCAGCGACGAAGTGAATTTGCGACGGCCGGAAAGGCTTCCGTGTGCGATGGTTGGTGAAGCAATGAGCCGCCGTCAGCACCCTGTCGGGAGCAATCAGAATGCCGGTACAGAACTGCCGGCCACCACCGAGATTGATCCTGCCGATAGCCGCATAGGGCGGCGCAACGGTGTCCAGCTTGACACGATCGTCACGGCCCCGAAACGGGTCGGGCGCTGCGCCGGCCGGATGGACCGGCAAAACACCAAAGCCGAAGCAGAAAAGACCTGCGGCGAGAATTGAGCGGACTTCCATTGTGTCATTTGCCTGTCATGTTGGCGCTGTAAACAAACAGTTAACTCAGAGGCACCGGATGCGACACCCTGATCGCAATATCCGCTGCCTTCGGCCATGTCGGGTTAAGCCGCAATCCCCTTGTCCCGCCGCCTGACATGGCCATTTTCTTTCCTACAGGCTGCCGAGAAATGCGTGCAGCCTGTTCAATGCCTCATCGAGATCCGGCTGTCCGGCAGCGTATGACAGCCGCAGGAACCCGGCGCCATTTGCACCGAAACTGTCCCCGGCGATCACGGCGACATAGGCTTCTTCGAGCACTCTGTTCGCCAGCTCCTTGCTCGACATGCCGGTGCGAACGACATTTGGAAACGCATAGAACGCACCGTTCGGCATGCGACATGAGACGCCCGGCAGTGCGTTGAGGCCGCGAACAACGCGCTGGCGACGATGGGCGAAGGTGCGGCACATGCTCTCAACCGCTTCGGTGGGCCCTGTCAGCGCGGCCAAGGCTGCAACCTGTGCAACGCCATTGACGCAGGAATGGTCGACGGTGATCAGTTTGCGAACATGCTCAACAAGTCCTGGCGGCCAGACACCGTAGCCGAGCCGCCAGCCGGTCATGGCGAACGTCTTCGACCAGCCATCCAGAAGGATTGTCCGCTCGCGCAGTTCGGGAAACTGCATCAGCGAGGTAAATCCGGCCCCTTCGAAGACCAGGTGAGAATAGATCTCATCAGACAGAATGGCGACGCCCGGATGCCGGCACAAACCGTCCGCAAGCTCCCGCAAAGTGTCGCCTGAAACCACGCCTCCGGTCGGGTTGGCGGGTGAATTGAGGATGATCAACCGGGTTTCGGCAGTGATCAGCGACAATACTTCATCGGGGTCGAAGTTGAAATCCCTGTCCTCGCGTACCGGGTAGGCGATACCCTTGGCACCGCTTGAACGGATTGCTTCGCGATAGGGCGGAAAGCCCGGATCAGGATAGAGAATCTCGGCCCCAGGCCCGCCCAACAGCATGCAGGCAAAATAGAACGTGACCTTGCCGCCGGGTACGATAATCACTTCGTCGGGATCGACGTTGGTTCCGTAGCGATGGGCGACATGGGCCGCAACGGCCTCGCGCAACACAGGCATGCCGACCGGCGATGTATAGCCGTGCGGTCCGTCCCTGGCCGCCTTCTCCGCTGCTTCGAGTACGTGTTCCGGGGGCGGAAAGTCCGGCTGGCCAATGCCCAGATTGATCACCGGGTGGCCCTTTGCCTGCAATGCCATGGCGCGGTCAAGCACGGCAAAGGCGCCCTCTTCCTCGAGATTAGTGACATTGGGGTTGAGCCTAAGCATGGCTATCGCCGCTCGCGGGATCGATAAGGCGCGACAACATCAAGTCGCCATGCCCGTCTGCGACCGCTTGTTCGAGGTATCGCTCGACCTCGCGGGCAAAGTCCGACGTCAACTGACGCTGGTCGGCAAAATCGGTGTAGTAGGAAATATCCTTCAGCGCGTTCGCCACGGTAAACTTGTAGCCGTCGAAATCACCCTCCAGCGCCGGCTCCAGGATGCGGCGCAGCGCTTCGGAATAGTTGGAGCCGAACTTCATCGCGCCGAACAGCTTACCCCAGTCGACATCGGCCCGCCGGGCCACCCGGTAGGTGTCGGTAATGGCAACGACCATCGCCATGACGAGGTAGTTGTTGATCAGCTTGGCGCGGTGTCCGGATCCTGGCGGACCGAAATGGATCACGCTCGAGCAGAAGGCCGACAGCGCGCTCTCGGCCCTGCCGAAGATATGATCGCGCGCGCCGACCATTGCACACAAGACACCTTCAGCCGCCTGTTGGGCGCCACCGGTCAACGGTGCATCGGCGAACTCGATACCGCGGGATTGCAACTCCTGTGACAGCCGCTCGGTGCTCGCCGGGTCGGATGTCGAGGTGTCGATGATCAGATGGTGAGGTTCGAGATGGTCGCGCAGAGCGTGAACCACCTGTTCAACCGCCGGTGTGTTGGTCACGCACAGGATAATCGTGTCGCTGCGCGCGGCCAGTTCCGCGTAAGTCTTTGCCTCATGCGCACCCTGCCCGACCAAATCCGCCACCGGCGCCCTGTTGCGGTGCGCAATGACGGCCAGCCCGCCGCCGGCCCGCAAGACATTGGCCGCCATGCCATGCCCCATCAGGCCTACGCCGATAAAGCCGATACGCGATTCTGTCATGCCCACCTTGCTACTGATCGATTGCCTCGGGTCAGCGGACTGTAGACGATCGGCAGATCCAATGCGAGACGGCGTTGTTGCATTTGACTTTGCCTGTCCGGCGGTGGAACTCTGCAGGCATGGAAGACGATCAGCTGATGATATTCGACGGCCGGCAGTCTGAAACGGCAGCCGCCGTGCAGCGCGGCGTCTGCCGCATGCTGAAACAGGCCGGCTTTGCCAGCCTGACAGAACTGCCGCTGGCCTCAGGCCGGCGCAGTGACATCATCTGCATGAATGCCAAGGGCGTGATCTGGATCATCGAGATCAAATCGTCGCTTGCCGACTTTCGCAGCGACAACAAGTGGCATGAATACTGGGACTATTGCGATGGGCTATTCTTTGCCGTGCCGGATGATTTTCCGCAGCATGTCCTGCCGGAGGAAACCGGCCTGATTGTCGCCGATGCCTGGGGAGCCGAGATCCTGTCTTCGCCGGCAGAGCGCAAGCTGGCGGGCGGGCGGCGAAAAGCGGTCTCGATGCGCTTTGCCCGCGCCGCAGCGCTGCGGTTACAAGCAGTGCATGACCCGCAGATTGTCGGGCGGATGTAGAAGAGCCGTGTTTAGCGCGGGGCGCGCTTTGCCAGAATGCGCTGCAACGTGCGGCGGTGCATGTTGAGACGACGGGCCGTTTCGGAGACGTTACGATTGCACAGTTCATAAACACGCTGAATGTGCTCCCAGCGCACGCGATCAGCCGACATCGGGTTTTCCGGCAGGGCGGCGCGCTGGTCCGGTGGCGCCATCAGCGCGCCGTAAACAGCATCGGCATCGGCTGGCTTCGACAGATAGTCGATGGCGCCCAATTTCACAGCGGAGACAGCTGTCGCAATGTTGCCGTAGCCGGTCAGCACGATACCGCGCGCTTCCGGGCGCACCTTGTGCAACGCCTCGATGACGTCAAGGCCGTTGCCGTCGCCCAGGCGCAAATCGACCACTGCGTACTCAGGCGGTTGCTTGCGAACCTCGGCGATACCTTCGGCCACGGATTCGGCCATCCGAACGTCGAGACCACGCTGCTCCATTGCCCGGCCGAGCCGGTTCAAGAATGGACGGTCATCATCGACAAGCAGTAGAGACTTGCCCTCGTTTCCCTGTTCATGCGCCATGTCGCTAAAACGCCCTCAGTTCAATTTACAGTGTGACCCTGCCAAGCCTGTGATGTCTTACCCTAAAGCAACCGCATGTGGCAAATCTACTTACGCCGCCGCTGTTTGCGCCGGATCACCGATCGCCAATACGCTGGTCGGCCACGCTATTCTGACCACCGCTCCCGATTTCGGCGCAACAGTGTTGGCGAGAACGACGGTTGCACCGGAACGCTCCAGAAGCGTCTTGGCGATGAAAAACCCCAACCCCATCCCGTGGTGGCCATCGGGCTCCTGCGGCTTGACCTGAGCGCCGTAACCCGGCCGCGTCGTAACGTAAGGATCGCCAAGCCGGTCGATGACCTGTTGCGAGAACCCGGGGCCGTCATCGCTGATTGAGACGACGATTTCCTCTTCATCCCAGGCAATCTCGACATCAACGGCACTACGGGCAAAGTCGACACCGTTCTCGAGCAGGTTTGCCAGCGCATACTTGATCGCCGGATTGCGCGAAATGACCGGAATCGGCAACGGGGCGCCCTCCGGCGTTTTGCCAGGAAGGCTGTTCACCCTGACCTCGACGTCCGGCCCGCGCAGGGGCTCAATGATCTCCTCCAGCATGACGGTGATCATCAGCCTGGCATACATGGCATCGCTTTGCGCCTCCCGGCTGGCCAGGCGGGAGAGAATGTCGCGGCAGCGGTTGGCCTGAGAATACAGCAACTCCAGATCCTCACCCACCGCCGTATCGTGCGGAAACTCGTTGCGCAGCTCCTTCGCCACCAGAACGATCGTTGCCAGCGGGGTTCCGAGTTCATGGGCAGCAGCAGCGGCAAGTCCATCGAGGGCGTGAAGTTGCTGTTCATGGGCCAGTATGGTTTCCGTCGCTGACAATGCCGCCGACATCTGCCGCGCCTCGCCGGCAACGCGGCTGACATACAAGGTCGAAAACACGATGCCGCAGACAAGTCCGGCCCAAACGCCGGCAACATACAATGTCGGAAACTCCGGGCGGCCCTCGGCCTGCCAGGGCAGCGGGAGGTGATAATAGGACAAGAGCGTTGCCGAGACGACCGCCAGCGCACTCAGCCACACCGTCCGGTTTAAGGGCAATGTGGTCGCTGACACCGTGACCGGCACCAGGAACAGGATTGAAAAGGGGTTTTCCAAACCACCGGTCAGGTACAGCAGCGCCGCCAATTGCAGGATGTCATAGCCCAGCAGCAAGACCGAGAACCGCTCATGCAGCCGCTGGCTGGTTCGCCACCTGATCGACAGAAAGATGTTGAGCCAGGCCGACAGCGCGATCGCCCCGAGACATGCGCTCAAAGGCAGGTGGAAGTCGAGGACCAGGTAGACCCAAAGAACGGCCCCGGTTTGCCCGAACACAGCCAGCCAGCGTAACCAGATGAGGGTGCGCAGACGCAACTGCTGGGGCGAGTCCAGTTTGCCGCCGCGTTGGAATGGCCAGATTGTGCCTGGGGTCAGTGTTGCCTGGGTCATGGCGCTCAGCTTCAGGGTTGCGTTGTTGGTTCGGATATCTATCCGGATTATAACACCAACTGCGACGCGGCGTCGCTTCACAGGTGTTGTCAGGATGGCCATATTGGCGACCATGACACTGGCCCGCCGCATTACCCTGTTTGCAGCCATCTCCCTGTTCACGGCAATCGCCGCCTGGACTGGCTACAGCTTGCTGAACAAGCCGGTGTCTGCGACGCGAACCAGCGGCGAAGCGCTGATCGGCGGTTCGTTCGACCTCACCCGGCACGATGGCGTTCGCGTGAGCGATCAATCCTTCAAGGGTGCCTACAGCCTGTTCTTCTTCGGTTATACGTTCTGTCCCGACGTATGCCCTGCCGGACTGCAGGTGATGACCGCCGCGCTGGAGTCGTTGGGAACTGCGGCTGACGACATTCAACCGGTCTTTGTCACCATAGACCCGGAGCGCGACACTGTCAGCGTACTGGCTGACTATGTCAGCAACTTTCATCCCCGTTTGGTCGGATTAACCGGCAGCGCGGAGGAAATTGCCACAGCCGCGAAAGCCTACCGGGTCTACTATGCCAAGTCAGGCGGCGAGGAAGACGCTGACGATTATCTGATGGATCACTCCAGCATCTTCTACCTGATGTCCCCTGACGGCCGGTTCCTGCAGCACTTCACCTATACCACTGACGTGGATGCCCTAGCGAAAGGCATCCGTGCGGCCATCGGCAAGTGATCCCTCTCAGGCTAAACTTCTGATAATTCAAGATTTCATCCTTTAGTTCACTTGCAATTTGCGGTGCATGCCGGTAATGTTGCAGTGCAGCACAAAGCTTGGAATGGGACAAGGGATCCTTACTGCCATGCTCTACTATTTTTATGAGATGAACCATGCCGCCACGGCACCTTTGCGCAACGCGGCAAACGCCGGGCGGTACTTTTGGAAGAACCCCGCCAACCCTTTGTCAAACACCTATATTGGACGGTCGATGGCGGCATCGCTCGATATGTTCGAGCGCATTACGCGACGCTACGGCAAGCCGGAATTCGGCATAGAGTCCTGCATGGTGAATGGCAAGGAGGTGCCTGTCGTACAGCGAGAGGTGTGGCGCAAGCCGTTCTGCAGCCTAATTAATTTTGAGCGCAAGTTCGCCCGGAAACCGGCGAAAAAACTGCGCGAGAAGCTGCTCATCGTAGCGCCGATGTCGGGTCATTACGCAACCCTCTTGCGCGGAACAGTCGAGGACCTGCTGCCGCACGCGGATGTGTATATCTCCGACTGGGTCGATGCCCGCGAGGTGCCTGTGACCGAGGGCGATTTCGACCTTGATGATTATATCGACTACGTGATCGAGATGCTCGACGAGTTGGGGCCGGGAACTCACGTGATGGCGGTGTGTCAACCATCGGTCCCGGTGCTCGCCGCCGTGGCCCTGATGCATGACCGCAAGGACCGCAATGTCCCGGCCAGCATGACCCTGATGGGCGGGCCGATCGACACCCGTCGCAACCCCACCGCGGTGAACCAACTGGCGACCGAGCGCGGCACCCAGTGGTTCCGCAACAATGTGATTGTCCGCGTGCCGTT
Organism: Alphaproteobacteria bacterium; assembly: GCA_024639035.1. Taxonomy (GTDB): domain Bacteria; phylum Pseudomonadota; class Alphaproteobacteria; order Rhizobiales; family Aestuariivirgaceae; genus JAHEJE01. The sequence goes on along the minus strand of JAHEJE010000020.1, from coordinate 769 downwards.
TCCCAACCCCGGTTTCATGCGCGAGGTTTATCCAGGATTTCTGCAACTGACCGGCTTCATGACAATGAATCTCGACCGGCATATCGATGCGCATCGCGAGCTCTATTGGCACATGGTCGAGGGCGACGGCGACTCAGCGGAGAAACATCAAGAATTCTATGACGAGTACATGTCGGTAATGGACCTGACGGCGGAGTTCTACCTGCAGTCGATCGAAGAGGTGTTCGTCAAGCACGCGCTTCCCAAGGGCGAGTACATGCACCGCGGCGAACTGATCGACCCCAAGGCGATCGACAAGACGGCGCTGCTGACCGTCGAGGGCGAACGCGACGACATCTCAGGTGTCGGCCAGACCGAGGCCGCACACGATATCTGCGCCAATATCCCGGCAGACATGCGCGCGCACCATCTGCAGCCCAAGGTCGGCCACTACGGCGTGTTCAACGGCAGACGGTTCCGCAATGAAATCGTGCCGCGCATCGTGGATTTCATGCGTGCCAATGCCCGGTAGGGTCTAGGCCGAACTTCTGGCAAGATGGCCCGCAGGCGTGATTCGCACTTGGGCTTCGGCACTACATGAACTTTTCTTCAAAGCTGTTGCGTCCGCTTGGTTCCAGGCAGGCGACAACCTCGATCGTCATTGACGGTGAAGAAACCGCGGTCGTGCTGCGGCGCAACTCGCAGGCCCGGCGTTTTATTCTCAGGCTGGACAGGTCCGGTGACGCCGTAAGCGTCACGGTACCCGAGTTTGCCAGCTTCACAGCGGCCA
>JAHEJE010000235.1 GCA_024639035.1 Alphaproteobacteria bacterium | reverse complement strand
GCCAGCCCGGCGAGCGCGTCGCCGTTCTGGTGACCACCGATCTGATCGATGAAGTGCGCGATGCGCCACGCTACATGGCGCTGATGGGCAAGGCCGCGGCGCTGGATGTGCGCATCATCCCACTGGAAGAGTTGGGTTGGGTGCGCCTGGTCAACGCCGTCAGCGAATTGATTGAGCACGATGAACACGGAGATGACGCGAAATGAAGGCAGTACGGATTGCGAATACCGGCGGACCCGAGGTTATGGCGCTGGAAGATATCGACCTGGCAGCGCCCGGTGAGGGCCAGGTACAGGTGCGGCATACGGCGATTGGCCTCAACTATATCGACACCTATCACCGCACCGGGCTCTATCCGCTGCCGCTGCCGACCGGTCTCGGCCTCGAGGCCGCCGGTGTTGTCGAGGCTGTCGGACCCGGTGTGACGGCATTGGGCGAAGGTGATCGAATTGCCTATGGCGCCGGGCCGATCGGCGCCTATAGCGAACGGGCCAACGTGCCGGCCAACCGGGTCGGCAAATTGCCCGATGCGATTGCCGATGAAACCGCTGCGGCGATGATGCTCAAGGGCATGACGGCACGCTATCTGCTGTGTGAGACCTATGTGGTCAAGCCCGGTGACACCATTCTGTTCCACGCCGCTGCCGGTGGCGTCGGGCTGATCGCCTGCCAGTGGGCCAAGGCGCTTGGCGCCACGGTCATCGGCACTGTCGGATCGGATGAAAAGGCGGAATTGGCCCGTGGCCATGGCTGCGACCACACGATCAACTACTCGTGCGAGAATGTGGCTGAGCGGGTGCGCGAGATCACCGCCGGCGCCGGCGTTCCCGTGGTCTACGACGGGGTCGGCCAGGCCACTCTCACCGCCTCCCTCGACAGCCTGAGCCCGCGCGGGCTGTTGGTGAGTTTCGGCAATGCCTCCGGCCCGATCACCGATTTCGATCTCGGCGTGCTGTCGGCCAAGGGTTCGCTCTATATCACCCGTCCGACATTGATGACCTATGTCGCCGGCGATGACGCCCTGCAGGCCAACATGCGCGACCTGTTCGAGGTGGTGGCGGATGGGCGCGTACGGATTTCGGTCAACCAGCAATACGCGCTGGAAGATGTGGTGCAGGCCCACACCGACCTTGAAAGCCGCGCGACGACCGGTTCGACGGTGCTGATCCCGTAAGGTCGCGAAGTGCTCCTGGCCGTCAGGCCGGGCAATTCCTGACGTTCTGCGCGGCAAGCGTGCGCCAGCGGGCACTGCATGATGTGTTCTTGCAGATGAACTGGCCGATGCGGTCGCTCGACACCGCATGCGCCAGGTGCAGCGGCTTGCCGTTGCCGTCCGACAGGGTGCTGACCAGCATGCCGGTCAGCTCGCCCTTGGAATTGAACACCGGCCCGCCGGATTCCCCCTTGCGGGTGCTCATGCGCAGCACCACGGCATCGGGATAACCGAAATTGTTGTAGGTGACGGCGCGACCGAAGCTCATCGACTGGACCTCGCCTATGCGGGCCGTGTCTCCTTGAGCATGCGGTTTGCCGAGCGAGAAAATGGCGTCGCCCGAGGCCATGCACGGGCTGGCGGCGGGCACGACGGGCGAACCGCCAAATCCGCTGAGGCGCAGCAAGGCCATGTCGTTGTCGCGTTTTACATCGACCACCGTGCCCTCGTACAGGCGCCCATTGGCTGCCCGGGCGCTGACCGTATTGCCTGGCGCGACGGCCACGTGTCCGGCCGTGACGACATGGCCGGCTTTGTCGATCAGAAATCCGCTGCCGGACGTCACCGCATCGGCCAGGGTGTCCTGGGCCTCGCGGGTCTTGCCCTGTTCCTTGTGCACGATCAGGGTAACGTAGGACGGATTGGTGCGCGCCACCAGGTCGGGCATGCTTGACGACAGCGCCACGCCGGCCGGCGTGAACCCGGTTTGGACATTGAACGCGCGCGGTCCGTCGACATCGGTCGTGGTCGAACATCCCGCAAGCGCCAAAGCCAGCAATAACCCCCGGAACTGCATTGTCTAATCGTCCTCCAGCGCCTCGGTAAAAGGCCTTAGATGCTCTTCGTAGCGCCGCCAGCGTTCAACCGATGCACTGTTGATCGGCTGACGCGCCTGCCAGCGACTCGCTGTGCTAATAGGCCGGGCAACTTTGGTGATATCAAGGTAGTCCGGCTTCCAGTCAAGTCCAACAAATTCGTACAGCCGCCGGGCGATCGGCTCGGGGTCTTGCACCAGCGCGTCGTAGTCGAGATCGAACATATCGATCCCGCAAGTCTCACGCCAGTGCCGGATGAGTCTCAGGTGCGTTTTGTAGGCCAATGCGATGTCTTTTAGGTCGCGCGAGAAGGGCAGGGTGCTGAAGTGCTGTTCGAACAGCGATAGCGCATTGGCCTGCGGATTGCGGTGGCAGTAGACGAATTTAGCCTGCGGCAGGATCCATTTGATCAGGCCGGCGAAGGCGTAGTTGCCGGGCAGCTTGTCGGTCGCCAGGGTGTGCCCGTTCGCATCGGCGAACATGGCGGCGTGAACCTTTCGCCCGGCCTCAGCCGCCCAGCTATCCGGCAAAGCAGTGAGCCCGTCGGGAAAATTGTCGATGCTGCGGCGCAGTTCGATCATGTCCGAGCGCTCACCCCCGGCAAGCACGGACGGGTGTCCCGCCAGGATCTGCTCGGCAAGAGTGGTGCCGGAGCGCGGCATGCCGATGATGAACACCGGCCCCGGCTGATCATGGCCCTGACCGGTGTGCTGCGACAGGAAGTCTGCAGAGATGACGTCGCAAACATGCATTATGTTTGCTTGCGCTTTAGCAACATCGTTCCGGTCGATCTGGTTGAGGCAATCGTTTGCAGCACGCAGGGCGGCGAACGCCTCGTCTTGGCGGTGCGCCTTATTGTGCAGATAGTAGAGTGCAAAGCCGCAGTGTGATTTTTGCAGGGGATTGAGGTTTTTCGCCTTGTCCAGGGCCTGTACCTTCGGCAGATCTTCATCGCCCAGGCGCTTGATGTCCGCCAGCCCCTGGTAGGCCAGGGTTTGACCGGGGTCGAGCGCCAGGCCTTTGCGGAAATGCCGCTCGGCGGTATCGAATTCACCGAGGTCGGTGAGCACCGTGGCAAGCAGCACATTGGCGGTGGCGTTGTCCGGTGCGGCCGAGACGGCGCGTTCCGCAACCGTCCGCGCGGCTTCCGGCAGGCTGGCCTTGCCGTAGATGTCGCCGATGCGGATCAGGGCTGCGACCGGCAGGCCGGGTTGCGATTCCAACGTCTGGAGTTGCTCGGTCACCTGTCGCGGCTGGTGACTGTCCGCAAACAGGCTGGCCAGCATCAGCCTGGCATCGACATGGCCGGGCGAACGCTCCAGCAGGCTGGTCAGATCCTGTTTCAGCCGGCCGGTCCGTCCCAGCCGTTGCTCGCACCGCGCCTTGAGGAGCAGCGCATCGATATCTCCCGGCGCCTGTTCCAGTGCCGCGATGACGCAGCCCAGCGCCTGTTCGGTATCGCCGGTTCCGAACATCGCCTCGGCGAGGCTGTAACTGAGCTCCGGGTAATCGGGCTCGACAGCCTTGACCTGCTCGAAGCAACGCAAGGCGATTTCCGGCTCATTCTGGCTCAGGGCGACATGCCCGAGATTGAAATTGATGTCGGTGTCACGCGGCGCCAGCTTTTTGCCGTGATCGAGAAACTTGCGGGCCTCGACCATGTTTCCGGCCTGGGCAGCGTTTACGCCGGCTTCGAGAAACAGCAGGGGGTTGCGCTTGTCGCGTTTGGCGGCGGCCATGAAGTGCTTGCCGGCACCGGTCAGATCGCCAGAGGCCGCGGCATTGCGTGCTGCCATCCAGTCCTTGTGTGCTGTGCTTTGGGTCACGCGCCGGGCTGCCTGTCTCGGGTCTCTGTTTCGTAGCTTTCAATAAGCGGTGCCAAACGATCAATCAATGGCTGAAGATGGCGCGCGTAACGCCGCCACTTCTGCGACGCCGTTGTGTAGATCGGCTGGCGCACCTGGGTGATCGATGCGGTACGCACCATGGTCTTGGCGCGGTGAAAGTTCGCACAGTCGTCGTGCCACTCAAGACCGATGTGGTCGAGGGCGCGAGAGACCGTCCCCTTGGAGTCAGCAACCAGGTCCTCGTAGCGCACCGAAAAAATACGTCCGGGCAGTTCTTTGTGCCAGAAATCCATCACCCGGTTTATGGCAGCGGTGCGCGCGGCAATTCCGGCAAAGCTGTTGGCATAAGCCACCCGGCGTTCGCCGAAGTACATTGAATACATCGACCACGCCGTCTCCATCGGGTGGCGCTCGCAATGGATGAAGTGGGCCTTGGGAAACACCTTGAGGATGGTGCCGATGTGCTCTGGCGTGCTCATCGATTTGTCGACGACGCGCAAGGCTGAGCGGGCATGGGCAGGATAGGACGCCAGATAGGTCTCGCCGGCGATGCGCAACCGTTCGGCATCGCCCGTTGCAACATAGCGCGATATCCAGCCGAATGCCTCGTGCTCGCCAATCCCGGCGACGTGCGGATGGGCGCTGAAGATCTGTTCCACCAGCGTGGTGCCGCTGCGCGGCAGCCCGAAGACAAACACAGGTTGTGCATGCTGCTCGGTAGCGGAGTCAGAAAGGTTTCGGGAAATGGCCCGGTTTTGCTCGATAACCGCCTCCGCAAATGCGGCTTCGGATGCCGGGT
>JAHEJE010000019.1 GCA_024639035.1 Alphaproteobacteria bacterium | reverse complement strand
GAGCACTTCATGCTCGTCGCTGCAAATCTTGACGCCGCCAGCCTTGCCGCGGCCGCCGGTGTGGACCTGGGCCTTGACGACCCATTGGTTGCCACCGATTTCGCGGGCCCGGTAGGCGGCCTGCTCGGGACTGTAGGCGAGGCCGCCGCGCGGGATCGGCACCCCGAAGCCTGCAAGGATCTCCTTGGCCTGATATTCGTGAATGTCCATGTCCGGAGATTCCCCTGATTTTCGTTGACGCTACTCTGCCGCGATCAGACCGGGTTTGGCGTCGCGATAGCCGTTCTCGGCCTGCCGGTAGTATTCCTGCGCGGCGGCAACGCCGCTGCCCGGCTCGACTTGCACACCGATATCGCGCATGGCCATTTCCGATCCGGCAAGCGCCATCATCACCATGATCTCGTTGAGGTCGCCAAGGTGGCCGATGCGGAACACCTTGCCGGCGACCTTGGATAGGCCAGCGCCGAGCGACACGCCGTAGCGGCTGTAGGCACGCTTGAGCAGGGCGCCGGAGTCAAAGCCGTCCGGCAGATAGATGGCACTGACCGTGTCGGAATGCCATTTCGGCTCCTTGGCACAAAGATCAAGACCCCAAGCATCAACGGCGCGGCGCACGCCTTCAGCCAGGTAGTGGTGGCGGGCAAAGACGTTGTCCATGCCCTCCTCCAGCAGCCGGTCGACCGAGGCCCGTAGGCCATGCAGCATGCTCATCGCCGGGGTGTACGGGAAATAGCCGTCCTTGTTGGTGGCGATCATGTCGTTGAAGTCAAAGTAGCAGCGTGCGAGGGCGGCGCGGTGGCGGGCCTCCAGGGCCTTCTGGCTGACGCACAGGATGGCCAGGCCGGCGGGCAGCATGAAGCCCTTCTGCGAACCCGATACGGCGATGTCGACGCCCCATTCGTCCATGCGGAAATCGATACTGGCGATCGACGAAACGCCATCGACGAACAACAGGGCCGGATGGCCGGCATCATCCAGCGCGCGGCGCACCCCGGCGATGTCGCTGGTGACGCCGGTGGTGGTTTCATTGTGGCAGGCAAGGACCGCCTTGATCTCATGTGTCGTATCGGCCTTCAGCCGGTCGGCATAGATCTCAAGCGGTACGCCTGCACCCCAGTCCACATCGATGATCTCCACCTCAAGGCCGTGGCGCCGGCAGAGTTCGATCCACAGATGCGAGAACTGGCCAAATCGGGCCGCGAGCACCTTATCGCCGGGAACTAATGTATTGGTGATCGCGGCCTCCCACCCGCCGGTGCCAGATGAGGGAAACAAAAACACCTGGGCGGATTGGGATTTAAAGACTTTCCTGACGTCGGCGAACAACGGCAGGGTGAATTCCGGCAGGTCGGGCGCACGATGATCCTGCATCGGTACATCGAGAGCCCGGCGGACGGCCTCGGGTATGTTGGTTGGACCTGGAACGAAGAGTCCGGCAATGCCGTTCATGGTGAAATTCCTCCCGAATTTCCTGCTCGTGCGATCTGCGATGCGTCATTCATGAGTGCATCAGGTTTGCGGACCTTGGTCTGCACTGTGTACAGCCAGCTCCCAGGAGGCCATCATGGCGAGTGCGGGCAAATTTCGGCAACACCCTAAACTCCTGCTTTCGGGTATCTAAAAGAGTGGGAAAATTCCCATTCTATAGGGTTGTTTTTTACAGGTTGCGCTGACAAAGTACCTGCCCTAATGGGTGGTTTGTTGAGAAAGCAGGCATTATGACCGAGAAAAAGATGTCCGGTCGACAGATCGAAGTTGCGCTGGCGGACAGCAATCCGATCATGCTGTCGGCGCTGTCGGAGTACTTCGACCGCGACCCGCGGTTTTCGCTGGTGACAACCACGTCCACTGCAGAAGGCTTCATCGAAGCGGTGCTGCGGGTTCCGGTCAGAGTCGGGATCATCGACTGGACGCTGCCGATGCTCGGGGGGCAAAAACTGCTGGAGGTGCTGCGGGCACAAGACAATGCACCACGCATGGTCGTCTACAGCCATGCCGACGACCCCAGCACGACGCGCCGCGCCATGTCGGCTGGAGCGGCGGGCTTCTGCGCCCGGTCGAATTCGCCCGAGGTCCTGCTGGCAACGGTCGAAAGCGTGGCCCGCGGCCAGATGGTGTTCCCCTTCGTCGACGTGCGCGAACTCAATCAGGACCCGATCAACACGTTGACGGCGCGCGAGCGGACCCTGCTGGCATCACTCGCCAAGGGCCACACCAACAAGCAACTGGCCTATGATTTCGACATCTCGATCAACACGGTGAAATTTCACCTGCGCAATCTGTTCGACAAGCTCAGCGTTGGCAACCGGGCGCAGGCGATTGCATTCTACTATTCGTCCAGTGCCGCACAATCGTATGAACATTCGGCGGCCGACAAGGATGTCACGCCTTAGGCAGGCAGGTGTGTCATGTCGTGGAATGGCGCTTGACAGTGCCATGGCTTTTCCCTTTTCTCGCCATCCGGGACAACCACACGCATTTGAAAAGGCTAATCCGAAATGAGCTTTCATATCATCGAGCAAGCCCCTGGCCGGCTTAACCGCAGCGAACTCGCCGTGCCCGGCAGCCAGCCACAACTATTTGAAAAAGCTGCAAAGTCCAATGTCGACGTGATCTTCCTCGACCTTGAGGACGCGGTGGCGCCGGATGAAAAGGAAGGCGCGCGCAAGAACATCATCGAGGCGCTCAACGATATCGACTGGGGCAACAAGTCGATGTCAGTGCGGATCAACGGCCTCGACACGCACTACATGTACCGCGATGTTGTCGACGTCGTTGAGCAGGCCGGCGAACGGCTCGACCTGATCATGATCCCTAAGGTCGGGACGGCAGCGGACGTCTATGCCGTCGACATGATGGTGACGCAGATCGAAGACGCCAGGGGCTACTCCAAGCGCATCGGCTTTGAGCACATCATCGAAACCGCGCTCGGCATGCAGAACGTGCATGAGATCGCCGCGGCTTCAAAGCGTAATGAGTCCCTGCATTTTGGCGTTGCCGACTATGCCGCTTCGACGCGGGCGCGCACGACGATCATCGGCGGCGTCAATCCGGATTATTCGGTGCTGACCGATCCGGCTGAAGACGGCTCGCGCGAAGTCCACTGGGACGACATGTGGCACTATGCGCTGGCCCGCATGGTGGTGGCCGCCCGGGCCAATGGCCTGCGCCCCATCGACGGCCCGTTTGGCGATTTCTCCGATGGTGACGGCTACCGGGCCGCTGCCAAGCGGGCGGCGGTGCTGGGGTGTGAAGGCAAGTGGGCCATCCACCCCTCGCAGATCGCGCTGGCCAACGAGGTGATGAGCCCGAGCGAGGCGGAGATCACCAAGGCCAAACGCATCCTGGAAGCAATGAAGCAAGCCGAGGCCGAGGGCAAAGGTGCGGTTTCGCTCGACGGCCGCCTGATCGACTACGCTTCGATCCGGCAGGCCGAGGTGCTGGTGGAAAAAGCCCAGCAGATCGCGGCAAACTGACAAGCGCGCTGATTTCCCTGGACTGTCGCGGCGCAAACCCGGCCGTCCAGGGAACGACGCCCTGCTCCTCTTTCATATCATCGATGCAGTCACGCAAGGCCTTGAGCTCACTGCGCTGATCCATGGTGAGCTGATCATAATGCTCTCCCATCGCATCACTGTCTTAAGCTGGTGGACTTGCCGGTTCTGCAATTTCCGGCCCGCTTTTTTGCAGATCGGCACAGTGGTGGTCGTGCTTGGTTATACTAATGGCCCCTGCCATTGACTCTTGACGCAACACCGACACACGAGGCCTGGGATCTATTCCTTGTCGTCATCCTCGAGTGCCGGCTTGAGGTCTTTCAGCTTGGCGAAGACCGAATCGGCATCGACGGCTTCTTCTTCTTCCTCGGGTTCGGCGGGCGGGCTGTCGAATGACTTGAAGGCATCCTCATCGCGAAGCGCCACCTCGGGAACCGGCTCCGGTTCGGCAATGGTTGCTTCATCGGCAAGGCTTTCGCTGGCTGGCATCAGGGTTTCAACCGGCTCTTCCACGCCGGCGGCCTTGCGAAGCTTTGCGGCCTTGGCGGCTGCCTTTTGCACGGCGAAATCCAGATCGAGCTGCGTGCACAGCGCCAGCGTCACCGGGTCGACCGGTTTGATGTTGGACGAGTTCCAGTGGGTGCGGTCGCGAATGGCCTGTATCGTCGGCTTGGTGGTGCCGACCAGTTTCATGATCTGGCTGTCCGGCAATTCGGGATGAAAGCGCAGCAGCCAGGCGATTGCATCGGGCCGGTCCTGGCGCCGGGAGACCGGCGTATAACGCGGGCCCTTCTTGGCCCGGCTGAGCGGAACCTGAACGCGGCTTTCGGCCATCTTCATGCGATACGATGCATCGGCCTGGCCCTTTTCCAGCTCATCGCGGGTCAGTTCACCTGCTGACACCGGATCCATGCCCTTGATGCCCTGGGCGACATCGCCATCGGCAATGCCCTTGACCTCCAACTCGTGAAGTCTGCAGAAGTCGGCGATCTGCTGGAATGTCAAGGCCGTGTTGTCGATCAGCCAAACGGCTGTGGCTTTTGGCATCAGCGGGGCGTTGGACATGAGCTTTCTCCTTCAGAACCAGTGGTTCTGTTTGTCGAATGACAAATCTCGATTGGGGTATGGCGGTATATAAGCCGGCAAAGTCACGGTTGCAACGCACATTTTGCGGCGGGCAGCGGAAATTCCGGCAATCATGCGGTGAGGACGATCTTGCCGATGTGCGAACTGGTTTCCATCAATGCATGCGCGCCGGCGGCCTCGGCCAGCGGGAAGGTTTGATGGATAATCGGCTTGAACTTTCCGGCTTCGAGCAGCGGCCATACGATGGTGGCCAGGGCATCGGCGATCTTGGCCTTATCGGCCACCGGGCGGATGCGCAGCGTCGAGCCGGTCAGGGTCAGGCGCTTGAGCATCACCGGCAGAAAGTCGACCTCGGCTTTCGAGCCGCCGAGAAAGGCAATGTTGACGATCCGGCCGTCTCTGGCCGCCAGCTTGATGTTGCGGGCAATGTAGTCGCCGCCGACCATGTCCAGGATGACATCGACACCGCGCTTGCCGGTGGCCGCGCGCAATACCTCGACGAAATCCTGGGTGCGGTAATTGACGCAGATCTCCGCGCCGAGGTCCTCGCATGCCCGGCACTTGTCGTTCGACCCGGCGGTGGCGAAGACGCGGGCGCCCAGGGCCTTGGCCAGCATCACCGCGGTGGTGCCGATGCCACTGGTGCCGCCGTGCACCAGAAAGCTCTCACCCGCCTTGAGGGCACCGCGCTCGAAGACATTGGTCCAAACGGTAAAGAACGTCTCCGGCAATCCGGCCGCTTCCACCAATGTCAGACCTTCCGGGACCGGCAATGCATTGGTCTCATCGACACAGCAGTATTCAGCATAGCCACCGCCGGCAACCAGGGCACAGACCCGGTCGCCGATCTGCCAGCCGGCGGCACCCTCACCCAGCGCCACGACCGTTCCGGCGATCTCCAGTCCCGGCGTTTCCGGTGCGCCCGGTGGTGGCGGATATCCGCCCATGCGCTGCAAAACGTCGGGCCGGTTGATGCCGGCTGCCGCGACCCTGACAAGAACTTCGCGCGGACCGGGACGTGGTGTTTCCAACTGCACCGGCTTGAGGACATCGGCCGGTCCCGGTTCGGTTATGGCTATCGCCATCATGGTGGTGGGGATATCGGTCATCTTGCTTCCAGTCCGCTGCCGTCGGTTGCACCAAAGAAATTGTGATCCGCGTACTTGATGCTCTACACAGCACATTGCAAACTTGCAATCGGAACTGGCGGGATGGAGATGTGCGATGGAACCGGATGAACCTCAGGCCCTGAAGAGCCAAGAAATCGTGGTCGGCGGCGACCTGAGCAATTTGTCGATCGATGAACTCCAGGTGCGCATCGCCGCGCTGCGCGACGAGATCACCCGCCATGAGGCGGCGGTTGCCGGCAAACAATCGAGCCTGAATGCAGCGGAAGGTTTTTTCAAATCCACCTGAGACCGCGCCATGTCCCGAAATCCGCGACTTTCCGGCCGGTTTGATTACGAAATGCTTTCTTTGACCCGTTGCAATTGAACCAAAATGAATCCTGTTAACGAATTGGTAACGATCTTGCCCGTATAGTGGTTAACGTAATCCAGTGATCTGGATTTGGACGAGTGGCTCTGTCCACTCTGTTTGACGCCTCCCTGTTAAACTTCGAGCCGCGGTTTTCCGCGGCTCTTTTTTTTGTTCCTGGGCCAAAAATATTTACATTGCGGTTGATCCCGCACTGATTTCATACTTTAAACTGAGGGCCGCGACAGGATCGGGCCGGCTGGGGCAGAAGGTTGGCATCGGAATTGCTCGGCAAAGGGTCGAACACACGCTATGCACCAATTTGACCCGTTCCGCTGCAGGTCGCAGTTCGGATCAAACCGGCCAAGAAGGAAACATCGAATGGCTAACTCTAACAACGGGCAGGATCGTGCCTCACGCGAAACGCTCGTCGACTTCATGGCAAGGTTCGCCAATTCCGAGCAGTTCAACAAGGTCTTTCAGGAAGGCATGGGACTGGTCGAGGAAACCGCAAACTACCTCGATGGCCCGGGACGGGTCGATGCGCGCGAGCTGGACAGGCATGGTTCCATTGCTTACGCAACCGAGAGCATGCGCCTGACCACGCGGCTGATGCAGCTGGCATCGTGGCTGTTGCTGCAGCGCGCCGTAAGCGCCGGCGAATTGAGCGAGGATGCCGCTGTTGCCGAGAAGGGCCGGATCAATCTCGATGAAATCGGTGAAGGCGCCGAACTCAACGGCGGCGAGCAGTTGCCCGAAGCCCTGCAAAGCCTGGTCGAGCGCAGCCTCAGCCTGCATCAACGGATTTTGCGGCTGGACCAGATGATCGGCGAACGCCATGATCTGGCTGGGTCCTCAATCAACCCGGTCGGACATCAGGTCGACCAGCTGCAGCAGATCTTTGCCGCCGGCGGCACCAACAACTGATCGCTGGGACACCGGCTTCGTCTTCCTCAAGACACCAAAAAGGCCCGGCGCGATGCCGGGCCTGTTCTGTAACAGCTGCCTCAAGAAAGCTACTTCTTGAGAAACCCGAATTTCTTGTTGAACCGGCTGACGCGGCCGCCGCGGTCAACCAACTGCTGGTTGCCGCCGGTCCAGGCCGGGTGAGAGTTGGGATCGATATCGAGGGTGAGCGTGTCGCCTTCCTTGCCCCAGGTCGAACGGGTCTCGAAGGTTGTGCCGTCGGTCATGGTGACCTTGATGGTGTGATAGTCCGGATGGATGTCGTTCTTCATGGTGTCTCTCTCGCCATGCGTAGAGGCGCTCGCGCCAAAGCCGCACACTTGGAAATGTGTTGAAAATCGTGGCGGTTCTATACATGAGGATGCACAATGCCGCAAGCGCCTTTGGGGCTGGAATTCCAACGTCGCAGCGCCTAGAAAACACCACGGTCCGGATCAAGGGCTGTGTCTTTGACCGAACGAGAGTGACCTCAGGCCTGTGGAAACAAGCGCCCCTTCATCAATCCCCGTGAGCAGTGCCGGGACGGCCGCAAGAAGCCGAAACCTGAAGCCGTTGAAACGATTGCTGCCCTACCTGCTGCGATATCGCGGCCGGGTGGCCATTGCAATCTTCTTCCTGCTGGCTGCGGCCTCGGCAACGCTCATCGTGCCGCTGGCTGTTCGGCGCGTCATCGACCACGGGTTCTCGGGCGAGAATGCCGCCTTCATCGATCAGTATTTCGCGATGATGATGGTGGTGGTCGCCGTCCTTGCCATATCGAGCGCGGCGCGGTTCTATTTCGTCACCTGGATCGGCGAACGCATTGTTGCCGATCTGCGCGATGCCGTGTTCCAACATCTGCTGACCCTGAGCCCGGCCTTCTTCGACACCATGCGCAGCGGCGAATTGCTGTCCCGGCTGACCGCCGATACCACCCAGATCAAATCGGTGTTCGGTGCTTCGGCCTCGGTGGCATTGCGCAATCTGGTGTTGTTGGTCGGAGCTGTCATCATGATGGTTCTGACCAGCGCCAAACTCTCCGGCCTGACCCTGCTGGCGCTGCCGCTGATCGTACTGCCGCTGGTCGTATTCGGCCGGCGCGTGCGAGCGCTGTCGCGACAGGCCCAGGATGCCCTGGCCGGGTCGGCGGCGCTGGCGCAAGAATCACTGGAAGGCGTTTCGGTCATTCAGTCGTTCGGCCAGGAAAACCGAATCTGGTCGTTGTTCTCACGGGCGACCAATGAGGCGTTCGATGCCGCCCGGCAGAGAACCATGGCCAGGTCCCTGCTCACCGCGGCCATCATCTTCCTGGCCTTCGGTTCGATCGTGGCGGTGCTTTGGTACGGCGCTCAGGACGTCCTGGCGGGGAATATTACCGGCGGAACGTTGGGCCAGTTCGTGCTCTATGCGGCATTTGCCGCCGGTGCGATGGGCTCACTGTCGGAGGTCTGGGGCGAGGTGCAACTGGCGGCCGGAGCGGCCGAGCGCCTGTGCGAGCTGCTGGATGCCCAATCCGACATCGCGATACCGGATAGGCCGAAATCACTCGACGACATTGGCAGTTGGCCGATCAGCCTGACCAACGTCAGCTTTGCCTATCCTGCACGGCGCAATACGATGGCGCTCGACGGCATCGACCTGGCGGTGAAAGCCGGTGAGACGGTGGCGATCGTCGGACCGTCCGGCGCCGGCAAGTCCACATTGTTCAGCCTGCTGCTGCGGTTCTACGACATCGATACCGGCGCCATAGAAATTGCCGGAACCGACATTCGCGATCTCGACCCGCGTGACCTGCGCCAGCACATGGCGGTGGTGCCTCAGGACACCTTCATCTTCTCGGGAAGCGTCATCGAAAACATCCAGTTCGGCTGCCCTGAGGCAACACGCGACGATGTGATTGCAGCGGCAAAGCGAGCCCATGTCAGTGAGTTCGCCGAAAGCCTGCCGGAGGGATATGACACCCTGCTTGGCGAACGCGGAGTAACGCTGTCCGGCGGCCAGCGTCAGCGCCTGGCGATTGCCCGGGCGTTTCTGGCCGATGCCCCAATACTGCTGCTTGACGAAGCCACCAGTGCGCTCGACTCAGACAGCGAGCGGCTGATCCAGGATACTTTGAAGACGCTGACCAAAGCCCGGACGACATTGGTGATCGCCCATCGCCTGGCCACCGTGCGCGGAGCTGACCGGATCGTCGTGCTTGATGGCGGCAAGGTTGTCGCAACCGGAACCCACCAGGCCCTGCTCGCCAAGGGCGGTCTCTATGCCCGGCTGGCCAAACAGCAGTTCAACGAAAGTTAGGCGCCTACCCCTCCGTCGTTAGGTGCGAAACTTGCATCTGCCTGTCTTGAACCTCTCTTTTGGCTCAAATTGAAACAGGCAGCTCAGACATGCTTAACGTTTGGATCGCAGCAGCGCTGGCAACAAGCTTTACCTATTATCCGGAATTCGTCTCACCCGGCGCAAAAATCGAAGCGGTGACCGACCTCGGTCCGGTTCTGGAGGTCGTGGTGAAATGCGAGCGCGGCACTGCGATCATGTCGTTTTCAAAGGTCGAGCGCGTGTTCTGTACACCGAAGTGGACATGCCACTCCGACATGAACGTGGCGATTGCCAGATCTTGCAAGTAACCACCCGGCGGCAGGGCTAAACACCTACGCACCACTTTCCCGCACCAGAACCTGCAGTGTCCGGCGCCACAGCCGGGCCAGCGCGCTCTCGGGCTTTCCGTCCACTCTGACCAGTCCTCGGATGACCGGCGACCCGGCTGTTTGGCGGTCCAGCAGATCCATTTGCACGAGATACTGCGCCTCAACAGGCACCAGGCTGTGATCGTCGGCCTGGCGCACTGCAATCGGCCCATCGTAACTGGAGGCCAGATAGGTGATGTCCAGGGCCGGCGTATTGGCCACCGAAACTTCGCGCACCTTTACCGGGACGACATCGCGCAGCACGTCGTCGGGCACAAACTTTCCAGATGCACCATTGTCGATGCGCCAAAGATCCGATTCGGCCAGATAACCACGCACAACGTGATGGGATTGATCGACAACGCTCAGCAGCGGTTCGTCGCGGCCGATCCAGCGGCCTTCGTGCAGCGCCGGATTGAGGTCGACCACCCTGCCATCGAAGGGGGCGCGAACCTCCAGAAGGGCCTTGCGCCGCTCGAGACCGGCGATCTTGTCGAGCAACAGGCGTCGCTGGCGCTCCAGCACGAGGCGCTGCTCACGGTCCTTCTTGTCTGCACTGTGATGAACCAGGCGTTGTTCGATTCCTTGCAGGTTGATCTGCTCGATACGCAACCGATTGTCGATGTCCGGCGAGACCAGTTCCAGCAGCAGCTGATCCTTCGAAACCCGTGCGCCGTTGTGTGTTGCCAGATGGGCGACCCGAGCCGGCGCCACGGGATAGATCTTCTCAAATCCGCGCGCCTCGATGACCGCGGGCACTTCGACCGAAGTGGCGAACGGCACGATAGCCATTGCCACCAGTGTGGCGAAAACGCTCGTCGATATGTAGAAGCGCGGGCGGGCCAAGATCGGCTTGCGCATGGCAATCCATTCCTTCAGTTCCGACCACAACGGTCGGGCGATGAACCAAACAATCTCGATGACGAACAGGGCAATCCCGAGGACCTTGAAGAAAAAGTAGTAAACCAGCACGGCAATGCCGATAAACAGGAATAGCCGGTAGATCCAGGTCGCCCAGGCATACACGACAAGTGTCTGGGACAACCGCCCCGGCAGGGTCTCAGGCGGCTCGACACCGAGCCCGAACAACCACTCGCGCAATTTCCAGCGGCCCAGTGCGAAGGATCGGGCCTGAAGATTCTCGACACCAAGCGCATCGGACAGGAGATAATAGCCGTCAAAGCGCAGCAGCGGATTGAGATTTACCGCAAGGCTGAGGATCCAACCCGTGGTGGCGACCACGAAGGCGAGCGACTTCGCGCTGCCATCGGGCAGAAATGCCCAAGCCGCCGTGGCCAGCGCCGCCAGGATCAGTTCGGCGATCATCCCGGCAGCGGCTATCAGCAGTCTCTGGCGATGTGATTTCAACCGCCAGGCATCGGTGGCGTCGGTGTAGAGCACCGGAAACAGCACCAGAAAGGCAACGCCCATAGTGGGAACGCGGCAGCCGTAGCGGGTGGCGGTGTAGGCGTGGGCAAACTCGTGAATCACCTTGATGACAGCAAGCGCCAGTACATAGACCAGCGCGCCCTGAAGGCTGTAGAAGGCCTGAAAAGTGGCCATGAACTCGTCCCACTGGCGCACCGTGAGATAGATGCCGGCAGCACCGATAACGGCGATCGCCGTAAGGAACAGCCGTGAGAACAATGGTTCGACAAGCGGCAACGTCGTGGCCAGAAACCTGTGCGGCCTGACCAGGGGGATCTTGATGAACAGGTAGCCGTGGACCATCCAGCGGAGCCATGACGTGCGGCGCTGTGCAGCCAGGCTGGCATACCTGCGCCAGCCGTTTGCGGCATCCACCACAAGATTGTTTTCTTCGGCAAAGGCAATCAGGTTGTCGAGCCTCTCGGCAGCGTCGAGAACGCCTTCCAGCTCAAGAGCCCGACGCAACAGGTCGTCGCGGCTTTGGCATTCACTCCACAGACCGAGCAGTCGAAATCCAGCCTGATCGATCTGGAAATAGCGATGCAACACCGGATCGAAAACCAGCCAGGTCGGCCGGCCGGCAACCGTATAGGCGCCTTCGAGAAGTTGCAGGTCCTGACGTAGGCCGGGGAGAGGTGCGTTTTGGTCCGCGGCCACGGCTAGAATCCAAAACGCTGTCGCAGGAACGAGATCGGGCGCCGAAACAGGTAAAAGAACAACGCGGCGTCCTGGCCGGAGACCTGGGCGGTTCCGCGTGCCCCGATCCGAGGCAATGGCTGATCGGCCGCAAGGTCGCCGGTCAATCTGTACGACAGGACGCCGCTGGCGACCTCCTTTGCCTCGTGGCTGGCCTGGGTCACCGTGGCCGAGATCGGATTGAGAGGGTCCGCGTCCAGGAACAACTTGACCGGAGCGCCGTTCGCGAGAACGATGGCGTCCTTTACGGCCAGGTCGATGCGGACTTCGATCTTGCCGGGATCGGCTATCTCCATGATCTTCTCACCGGTCTTCACCGGACGCCCGATCCAGTCCTTGGCACTGCCGAACACGGCCAGACCGGTTCGCTCCGCAGTGATCGATGTCTTGGCCATCAGGTCTCGGGCATAGTCGCGCTCGGCCTTGCGCAATTGCAGTTCCGACATCGCCAGCCGCAATTCGCGGCGCGCCTCGGCATCGGCAAAGGCTGCTTGTGAACTGCGCTTGAGTTTCGCCTCGGCTACGATGACCTGGTTTTCGGCAATGATGAGTTCATTGCGCAACCGCACATCTTCCATGCTCAGCAATGCATCGCCCTGTTTTACCTTGCTGTTGGGCTGCACCCTCACCTGGCGCACCGTTCCGTCAATCGGCGCGGCGACGACAAAGGCATCGCGGGGAACGATTTCGGCCGGCGCCAGAGCCGTCATCGGCACCGGCAAGGCCATGAGAGCGATCACCAGCATGGCCGCGGTCAAGGCAAGATACTTCTTGCGCGCCCCTGCCCTGCTGAGCGCCCGTGTGCCGGTCAGGGCGCTCCAGGCGTGGGCAAAACAGCCGGCCAGGCGCTTGGCCACAATGTTGTCGGCATCAAGCCAGACCTGTTCGCGCGCCGCGAGGATGCCGGCGAACACGGTACCGTCGCGCAGCTGCAGCGGGACCCAGAGGAAGTTTCGAAAGGGGTAGGTATTTGCTTCCTCGTCACGGTCATCGCAGTACGCAGGCAGCGAGAACTCGCGCAACGCGTCGAGGCCGCTGTCGTCGCCGAGCCTTTTCACCAAGCGCTCGATCCAGCGCACCAGGGGGGTGTTGCGGTCAACGACATCAATGCTCGAAACCGCCTCCACGACCAAGCTGCCAGCTCTCGACCGCTTCAGAACGAACACCTGCCGTGCCCTGGCCAGCTTGCGGGTTTCGTTGGTGATCAGGTGGACCAGCTTTCGCGGATCATCGAGACTGCGGGCCTCGGCTTCAACGCGCAGCAGGGTCAGGAGCGCGGAGTTCGAGTTCGGCCCGACGGCCTCCAGTTTGGGCCCGGTGTTGTTCGCGGCGACGCGGACCTGGGGCTTTTCCGGAGCGCTGGCAGGTGCCCTGTTGGAGGTCTCCACCACTTGCTAGCCTCCGGGCACATTGAACAGCGCTGCCCCGCTCATGCCGGCCTTGATCCGCGGCGGATGAGCGGAAAACCGTCCAACGAGCTTGATCGTCTGGCTGACCGGGTCCACCGCTGCGCCGAACCGGATCACCCTGGCCTCCAGAACCGAGCCGGTTTCGTCGACCTCGAATGCGAACGGTCTATCGACCTGCAGCCAGGTCAACCATTCCGATGGCACGATCAGTTCGACCTCGAAGGCATTGTCGTTGATGATGCTGACAATGGCATTGCCGGCGCTTGGCATCTCATACTGGTTGACGAACAATTCTGCCACCCGGCCGTCGAAAGGTGCCAGGATCTTGCATTGGCCGATCCGGGCATCGAGTTCTTCGATCTTGGCGGCAGCGCCATCAACCTGGGCCTGGGCAATGCCCAGTTCATGACGACCGACCGCATTGTGCTTTGCCAGAACCTTCTTGTTCTGGGATTCGAGATCCAAGGCCTGATGTTCCGCCGCCGCGGCCTTGCGTTGCGCCAGATAA
Organism: Alphaproteobacteria bacterium; assembly: GCA_024639035.1. Lineage (GTDB taxonomy): Bacteria > Pseudomonadota > Alphaproteobacteria > Rhizobiales > Aestuariivirgaceae > JAHEJE01. Next base: position 3,851 of record JAHEJE010000019.1, on the reverse strand, counting down.
CCGGCACAGTCGAATTCGACCAGCAGATCGCCGGCCTTGAATGCCTCGCCCTCGCGCAACGGGAGCTTTGCAACGGGGGCGAACAGGTCGGTGGCAATCGTTGCCTCCTGCACCGGCTTGACGATACCCCGGACCGGCAATTGCTGGGCATAGGCACGATCAAACCACGGTCCGGCGGAGAACACGGCAGCAGCCAGGATCGCGCCAGCCACCCTCGGTGTCAGCACCCTGGTGCGGCGCATGATATTTGAAATGGCCAGCACGTATCGCCTCTTCATCTTGTGAACCGGTGCGGGACGGGCGGACACGGCTGTTTGCGGACGCACAGGCCGATGCCGGCTCAATACGGCAATCTCTCACCCAAAGCGTTTCAGAATGGTTAACGGACTGGTCAACATGACACAGCTTCACGCAAGTTTCGCTGCTCTCAAGCCAGTGCTCTGGATCGAAATCCTAACGTGCGGCGAACTTGGCTTGTGAAAAATCACCGCGCTCGATCCACACGTTGCGCAGCACCTTGCTGAGCTGTCCTACGCTCATGCTTGGGTCGAAACCGTTCTGGGCATAAGGGTCGAGGCCGATCGAGGCATAGATGTTGGCAAAGGCGTTGTGCAACTCGGCAAAGGCGATGTCGTACTTCACATCGGCGACCAAGGTGTTCATTTCCTCGCGGATCAGCGTCTGCTCACTGACCCTGTCAGCCTGGGCCTCGGTTCTGATCTGCCGCAGGAGTCGGGACTGCACATTGTAGAACTCGGCTGCCGTCCTCAGCTGCTTTCGGTTCTGCAAAAAGCGCACACGACTGACGTGGACCTGGGTCATGATCGCCATGGTCAGCGCCAGGGCCCGCTGGCGCAACAATTCGTCCTGGGCGGCGACTACGCCTTTGCGGGCCGGATACCGGAACACATTGAGCAGGTTCCAGCTCGCCTTGGCTCCCCAGGTCAACCAGTGCTGATTGAACAAGAACTCATTGCTGTCGTAGTTGGCACCGGCATAACCTTGCAGACTCGGCAGCAATTCAAGCAGCGCCGCATCGGCTTCGTTCTCGTTGATGCGAATACGGTATTGCACCTCGAGCAATTCGGGACGCTTGCGCATCGCCGTGGCAATCATGTCGTCCGGGCGTGCCTTCAGCGCCAGTGACTTGACCCGGCGCTTGGTATGGACGAGCCGGAACTTGGTGCCCGGCGGCAGGTTCATGAGTGCGGCCAATTGCGATTTGGCGACCTTCAGGTCGGCTTCCAGACGCTGCAGTTCGCGTTTGATCTCAATCAACTCGCGCTCATACGTCAGCACCGTGATCAGGGATGTCTCGCGGTTCTTGTAAAGCGCGCGGGTGTTTGCCAAAGCCTTCTTCACCCTGCCGTCCAGAACGCGCAGCTTGCGGATCAGTCGCTCGTAGCTGACGGCACGCCAATAGGCCGTGCGCACATCTTCGATGATCCTGTTGATCACCTTGCGCTTGAGCTGCTCGGCGATCAGCACTTCGTCGGCAGCCTGTTTGGCCCGGACATATGACAGGCCGAAATCGAGCACATTCCAGGTAAAGGTCACGTCGGAACTGAGCAGGTCCTTTTCCTGCGATGTCGACGACTGCAGGCTTTCGGCGCCAAGATCGCCTTCATCCTGGAACAGCCCCTTGCCGGCCAGCAATCGGCTGTTGCCACCGGAATAATTGCTCCGTCCGGCATAGCCGGAATTCGCCACCAAGCTGGGCAGGAGCTTGTAGTGGGCAAGATCCAAATTGCGGATCCGGAGTGCCTTTTCCATCAACTCGACCTTGTAGTCGAGATTGTACTTGAGCGCCCGCGCCATCGCCTCGTAAAGGTCAATGGCGCCCTTGGGCTTTTCCTGATTTGCCGTGACCGCTTCAAGGTTGGCCGCCGCAAACTCGGCTACGGTCGTCTCGTCGAATGCCTGCGGGGTGACTGAACATGCGGCCAACACAGACATCAAACCGGCACAAATCAGCCGATTTGCTGCCCGCTGATGCTTGCGCCAGCCCTTGCCGCGAAAGATCCCCACCAACCTGACCTGTGCCCCGTGTGAATACGACAGCGAATCACTGTCTTAGCATGATTATAACCGGTAACAGAATCAGTGCGTGCGAGAAATTGCAACCGCACACATATCGCAGATTGTAACGCGGTTGTGGCCGGCTAGGGCTTGGAATGTGCATGGTGCCAGCAAGGGCGCGGCCGACCTTTACCTCCGATGAGCGTGCAGCGCCTTGCCCAATTCAGAAATTTCGGCATCGTCCGCGGCCAACTGGCGTTGCAGTTGATCCGAGAATGCCTGCCTTCCATCATCCTCGGCGGCAATGCTCTTGATCAATTGGATCTCGCCGGTGTTGGCCTGAATCAGGACCTGCGTGGTCTCAACATCGCCATCCTCGAACACCGCTGTGACCAGCAGGCCTATCTCGGCGACATCCACTGGGCGATGGCCAATCAACAGACCGCCGGAAACCGCACGCAGCCATTCCGGCAGCGGCCGGCCATCGGCGCGCTTGAACTTGAGCTCAACAATCCTGTTGTCGGTATCGCCATGATCGCCGCGCACCTGGACGTACAGTTGATCATCACGCACCAGGGTGTCGATCACGATCTGACCGTTGGCAGCGCTGCCCTCGAGGCCGGGACCGTTGTGCAGCGCTTGGCGCAACGAGAAACCGCTCAGGTCTTCGGGCTGCCAATCACCGGCGTTGGTATCGCCCAGGCCATCCAGCGATCGTGCAAGCTGCCAGGCCTGTTCGCCGGTCAGGGCCGTCAGAACGCCATTGCCCTCACCGACGATCTCGCTGGTCCCTTGCAGATCCACGATGTTGTTTGCGGTCTCTACGACAATGCCGTCGGTGCCGATTGTGGTCGCCCCGTTGAGCGACTTGATGGCGTTGACGGTATCGACGACGACACCCTGTACTTCCAGTATGTCTGAGGAATAAACCTGATCGCTGCCGCCAAGAACCGGCGTCGACTTGTTGATCGTCAACAGCGTTTCGATATCGGCGCTGCCAAAGGCCTTGACGGTGATTTCCGCCACGGCCGAGCTCGTCAGGCCGAACGGATCGGTGACCGTGTAGGAGAACATGTCGAGGCCGGCATAGTCCGGATTTGGCGTATACACATACGAGCCATCGGAATTGAACTGCAGTGTACCCATCCGCGGCATTTGGTCGACACTGAAAACCAACCGGTCACCGTCCGGATCCCTATCGTTATCTGCCACCGATCCGCTGACCAAAGAATTCTCGGTTACGGTGATCACATCGTCGACAGCGACCGGCGCATCGTTGACCGGCGTCACGGTGATGGTCACGGTGGCGGTGTCGGTGCCGCCCCGGCCGTCGGAAACAGTGACGGTGAAGCTGTCGGTGCCGGTGTAATTCGGTGCAGGGCTGTAGATGTATGTGCCGTCCGGCCTGAGCGTTACGGTCCCATGCGATGGTCCGGAGTTCAGTGTCGCGGTCGACGGGCCGCCATCGACGTCGGAAATCGAGATCGATCCGCGCACGGGGACGTCTTCAGGTGTGGTCCGGCTGTCGTCTTCGGCAACGGGAGCGTCATTGACCGGCGTCACGGTGATGGTCACGGTGGCGGTGTCGGTGCCGCCGTTGCCGTCATCGAACACGACCGTGAAACTGTCGGTGCCGGTATAGTCGGCATCCGGCACATAGCGATAGGTTCCATCGCCATTCACCACGACCGTGCCGTTCGAAGGCCCGGCGACCAAGTTGGCCGTCAGGGTATCGCCATCGACATCGGTGGCGCGCACGGCGCCGGTGACGGGGGTGTCTTCCGGCGTTGTCCGCGCTTCGCCGACAGCGACCGGCGCATCGTTGACCGGCG
>JAHEJE010000234.1 GCA_024639035.1 Alphaproteobacteria bacterium | reverse complement strand
CGGCGCTGCCGCCGTCGCCCGGCAGTTGGCCAGGGCACTTGATGCCCCGCTTGTCCTGCAGCGCTACTCGCGCCTGGTGTTCGACTGCAACCGCCCGCCCGGCGCCCCCGCCGCCATTCCTGCTGTCAGCGAGGCGACCCGCATTCCCGGCAACGAGGACCTGTCGGAGACCGACAAGACGGCCCGCGCCGACGATCTTTACCGCCCGTTCCACGCCAAGGTCGCCGCGATGATCGATCAACGCCAGGCCGCAGGCCTCGATCCGATCATCGTCACGGTCCACAGCTTCACTCCGGTCTACCTCGGCAAGCCGCGCGACGTCGAACTCGGCATCGTGCATGACGAGGATGCCCGTTTCGCTAACGCCATGCTCGATGCCGCGACCCGCGACCCATCGTATATCTGCCGGCGCAACGACCCCTACGGCCCCGAAGACGGCGTCACCCACACGCTCAAGCTGCACAGCCACGCGCGCGGACTTCTCAACGTCATGCTGGAAATCCGCAATGACCGGGTCGCCACAAGAGCCGGCCAGACCGAATGGGCCCGGCGTGTCGCCAACCTGCTCGAGACCGCGCGCGCCGCCCTGCCAACCGCTTCCGCCACTGAAACCCGCTCGGCCTCCGGCTGAGCGCACATTTCACCCATACCCAACCAGGAGACCAGAACATGTCCGGACATCTGACCCTGAAAGTGCTGCGCGATGCCGTCGCTGATGGTGCGATCAACACCGTTCTGGCCTGCCAGATCGACATGCAGGGCCGCCTGATGGGCAAGCGCTTCCAGGCCGAGTTCTTCCTCGACAGCGCTCATGAGGAAACCCACAGCTGCAACTACCTGCTCGCCACCGACGCGGAAATGGAAACCGTTCCGGGCTACAAGGCCACAAGCTGGGAAAAGGGCTATGGCGACTATGTCATGAAGCCGGACCTGTCGACACTGCGCCGCATCCCCTGGCTCGATTCAACCGCGCTGGTCCTGTGCGATATGCTGGACCATCACACCCATATGCCGGTGCCGCATTCGCCGCGCGCCATCCTCAAGCACCAGATCGCCCGGCTCGAAGAGATGGGCCTAAAGCCGATGATGGCCTCCGAGCTCGAATTCTTCCTCTACGCCGACAGTTACGAAGACGCCCACGCCAAGGGCTACCGCGATCTGGAAACCATTTCCGCCTACAACGAGGACTACCACATCTTCCAGACCTCTAAGGAAGAAGAGGTCATGCAGGCCATCCGCACCGGTCTGCAGGGCGCCGGCATCCCGGTGGAGAACTCCAAGGGCGAGGCCTGCCGCGGCCAGGAGGAAATCAATGTGCGCTACGCCGATGCCCTGGAGATGGCCGACAATCACGCCATCCTGAAGAACGGCTGCAAGGAGATCGCCTGGTCGAAGGGCCGCGCCATCACCTTCATGGCCAAGCCGGACTACCAACTTGCCGGCAATTCCTCGCACGTCCACCAGTCGCTGTGGAGCCATAGCGGAACGGCTGCTGCCTTCTACGATCCCGATGCCGAATACGGCATGTCGCAGATGATGCGCCATTACATGGCCGGCCTGCTCACCCACGCCAGCGAACTGACCTATTTCCTGGCCCCCAACATCAACTCCTACAAGCGCTTCCAGGCCGGCACCTTCGCCCCCACCAAGGCGATCTGGTCGATGGACAACCGCACCGCCGGCTATCGGGTGTGCGGCGAGAACACCAAGTCGGTGCGTGTCGAGTGCCGCGTCGGCGGCGCCGACCTCAACCCCTACCTGGCTTTCGCCGCTCTGCTCGCCGCCGGCATGTCAGGGATCGAAAACAAACTGGAGCTTGAGCCCGAGTTCACCGGCGATGCCTACGCCGCCTCCAAGCGCGTGCGCGAGATCCCCAAGACCCTGCGCGACGCTGCCGCGGCTCTGAACGAATCCAAGATGCTGCGCACCGCCTTCGGCACCGACGTCATCGACCACTACGTCCACGCCGCCAACTGGGAACAACACGAATACGACCGCCGCGTCACCGACTGGGAAGTTGCCCGCGGCTTTGAGAGGAGTTAGTTGAATTGTGGGTTGATTAAACCTTTTAAAAGCTGTAAACTTGAAATTGCTTTTAACTTGCAACCCATGGAGACATACCATGAGCAAATATACCCCTCTTCGCGAACACCTGGATGCTCAGCCGCACGATCACATCCCGATGTCGTTTACGGAGATTGAGCAGTTGCTCGGGTTCTCCCTGCCTGCTTCGAAACAATACCCGGCATGGTGGAGCAACAATCCCAGCAACAACCCTATGACCCGGGAATGGCTGGATGCCGGGTTCGAGACTGAAAATGTGAATACTCCTGCAGGCCAGCTCGTGTTTCGTCGTGTGGAACGACCATTGTCAGGTTCGAAGGGAGGCGGAACGTCCAGCGGTTCAGGAGACAACGGCCATAAGCCTGAGCGCAAATCGGTCTTCGGTTGCATGAAGGGTACATTGACCATCGCGCCTGGTTACGACATCACACAACCTGCTGACCCCGACTGGGGCACAGTTTACCAAGATGACTGATCGTCTGCTGCTCGACACCTGTGCGGTGATCTGGCTATCGCAAGGAGAAAACATGGTGCAGGACGCCGTGGACGCCATAACCGATGCGACACAAGGCGAGCGCCTCGGGATCTCGGCGATGACGGCTTGGGAATTGGGCGTTCTTGTATCGAAAAACCGGTTGATGTCATCGCGGCCCCCGTTGCGCTGGTTCGAAGAATTCGCCGCCATCACCGAGGCCGAAGTGCAAGGCGTGACACCAGCCATATTGGTAGCGTCTTCTTTTCTCCCCGGTTCAGTGCACAACGACCCCATGGACCGCATCTTGATCGCCACCGCTCGCGAAAATGACATGACCATCGTGACCCGCGACCGTGCCATTCTTGCATATGGCGCGGCCGGACACGTCAGGACTATGGCCTGCTGAGGAAAAAACAAATGCCCGCCAAAACCATCAAATGCATCTCCCCCGTCGGCGGCTCGACCTATGCCGAGCGTCCCGTCGCCACCGGTTTGGAAATCGCCACGGCCTTCGATGCGGCCCGCCGCGCGCGCAAGGACTGGCGCGCCATGACCATCGCCGAGCGCGCTCAATATTGCAGCAAGGCCGTCGACGCCATGCTCGCCATGACCGATGAGATCGTGCCGGAACTGGCCTGGCAGATGGGCCGGCCGGTGCGCTTCGGGGCTGGCGAACTGGCCGGCTTCGAGGAACGCGCCCGCCACATGATAGACATCGCCAACGACGCGCTCGCCGACATCGATCCCGGTCCCAAGGAGGGTTTCAAACGCCACATCTCGCGCGAACCCCTCGGCACCGTCTTCACCATCGCCCCGTGGAACTTTCCCTATCTCACCGCCGTCAACTCCATCATCCCCGCCCTGATGGCCGGCAACGCCGTCATCCTCAAGCACGCCTCGTCCACCCTGCTTATCGGCGAACGCTTCCAGAAGGCCTTTGACAATGCCGGCCTGCCTTCAGGCCTGTTCACAAACCTCGTCCTCGACCATCAAAAGACCGCCGACATCATCTCCGGCGGCCTGGCCGACATGGTTTGCTTCACCGGCTCGGTGCCTGGAGGCCGCCAGATCGAACAGTCCGCAACCGGCCAGTTCATCCCCGTTGGCCTGGAGCTTGGCGGCAAGGACCCGGCCTATGTCCGCCACGACTGCAATCTGCATCACGCCATCGAAAACCTCGTCGACGGTGCGTTCTTCAACTCCGGCCAGTCGTGCTGCGGCATCGAGCGCATCTACGCCCATGAAAGCGTCTACGATGACTTCGTGTCCGGCGTCATCGACCTCACCCGGCAGTTTGTGCTCGGCAGCCCGCTCGACGAGGCCACCACACTCGGCCCGTTGATCAAGCCTGCCGCCGCCGATTTCGTGCGCGGCCAGATTGACGAGGCCGTCAGCGAAGGCGCCACCGCCCACATCGATCCCGGCAAATTCGCCATGGACGCCCCCGGCTCAGCCTATCTCGCCCCGCAGGTGCTCACCGGTGTCAACCACCAGATGCGCGTCATGACCGAGGAAAGTTTCGGCCCTGTCGTCGGCATCATGAAAGTCTCGGGCGACGAAGAAGCGGTCGGCCTGATGAACGACTCTGACTTCGGCCTCACCGCCGCCATCTGGACCGAAGACGCAGACGCCGCCCAAACCATAGGCAACCAACTCGATACCGGCACCGTGTTCATGAACCGCTGCGACTACCTCGACCCGGCCCTTGCCTGGACCGGGGTCAAGAACACCGGCCGCGGCTGCACCCTGTCGCGCATCGGCTACGAGGCGCTCACCCGCCCCAAAAGTTTCCACTTCCGCACCAACACGCACTGATCGATCCGGAGAACAACAACAATGACAACAACCGCCAACTGGTCCTACCCGACAGAAGTCCGCTTTGGCCCTGGCCGCATTTCCGAACTCGGCGAGGCCTGCAAGTCCGCCGGCATGTCGCGCCCGCTGCTCGTCACCGACCCCGGCATCGTCAACCTGCCGATCACCGAGACCGCACTCGCCAGCGTCCGCGATGCCGGTCTGGAAGTGGCGGTGTTCAGCCAGGTCGACCCCAACCCCACCGAGACCAACGTCGCCGACGGCCTCAAAATGTTCAAGGACGGCAACCACGACGGCGTCATCGCCTTCGGCGGCGGCTCCGGTCTCGATTGCGGCAAGGTTATCGCCTTCATGAAAGGCCAGACC
>JAHEJE010000233.1:1356-4720 GCA_024639035.1 Alphaproteobacteria bacterium | reverse complement strand
TGGATGGTCGGTCTTCCAGTGCTTCCGGACCGCCCGATTGATACCGGTCACACCAGCGGTGGAAGGTGGTGCGGGCAATGCCCAGTTGATCCAACGTGCGCTTGGCCGGCAAATAGGACTGTTCAACCAGCCTGATGATCTCAAGCTTCTCGGATGCGGAATACCTCATTCGCCGTCGTCGTACGGCCTTGTGCTCGAACCGGTGGCGCACTGGCGGCCTCACCCTACGATCATGCTTTTTTTGAGAAGCCGCAACTCAAGTGCCTGTTCGGCAACAACCTCCTTCAGATCTCGGGCTTCACGGCGAAGGTTCTTGACCTCGCCAGTAGACGCTGCCCGCGCCGTATCACCGGCAAGACGCTTCCCTGCAAAAACGAATACTCAGATCAACCCGTTCGCATCACCATTTCATAGGCTTGCGAGTTCTTCACAGGGGACTACATACAACTCACGGAAACACCGTGAAATCATAGTGCGCGTAAGTTATTGATTCAACGGTATTTTAGGAAACCGCAGGAAAGTACGGGAAACTAGGAGAAAGTGTCAACGTTAGCCTCGCCAAGGTTGGGGTCGTGAGTTCGAATCTCATCGCCCGCTCCAATTCTTCCAACACCGCATGGGCCCGACCATCCGCACCATCGGCATCGCCCGCGCCAAGGCCGCGATAGCTGCCCGCTGCGAATCGCTGCCAGCAGCAGCCGGCGCTGCAGGACGCCGGCGCTTTGCGCCACCGGGATGGCGCCTATCAGCCTCCGGCAACCTTCTTGCGGTACATGCCCTGGGCGATGCGGTCGATGACCATGGCGCAGAACAGGATGGCGAGGCCGCCGAGCAGGCCCTGGCCCTTGGCGGCATATTGCAGCGCCTCCAGGATCAGCGCGCCGAGGCCCTCGGCGCCGATCAGCGAGGCAATCACCACCATCGACAGGCTCATCAGGATGGTCTGGTTGATGCCGGTCATGATCGACGGCATGGCGAGCGGAATTTCCACGTTGCGCAGCAATTGCCACTTCGAACAGCCGAAGGCGACCGCCGCCTCCTTGGTGGTCTCCGGCACCCCGCGCATGCCCAGCGCCGTCAGGCGGATCACCGGCGGCATGGCGAAGATGATCGTCGCCAGAACCCCCGGCGGCTTGCCGGTCCCGAAAAACGCGATGATCGGGATCAGGTAAACAAAGGCCGGCATGGTCTGCATGAAGTCGAGCACCGGTTCGGCAAAGGTATAGGCGCGCTTCGACTTGCCGAACCAGATGCCAAGCGGAATGCCGAAGATGACGCACAGCGCGGCACCGGCGCCGATCAGCGCCACGGTGATCATCGAGATTTCCCACAGCCCCATGAACGCCAGATAGGCCAGCGACGCGGCGGTGAAGATCGCCACGCGGATGCCGGCCAGCCGGTAGGCCATCACCACGATCACCACCATGACCACCGGCCACGGCGTCTGGATGAGGATGACTTCAAGCCCGTCAAGCACGGCCCGGATAGTCGCGGTAACGCCATCGAAGAGATTGCCGAAATTGTTGGCCAGCCAATCGAAGCCGGCATCGCCCTTGCGCGCCCAGGCCGCAAAATATTCCTTCTTGACCGGAAACTCGGTGATCGGCACCGTGCCGCCCAGCAGACCGCCGGTCAGACCGCTGAGCATCTTGTCGGGATCGGTCACCGTGAAGCGCAACAGCGTGAGCGGCCAGATCGCCACCAGCATAAGTACGCCGAACATCAGGCTTGAGCGGTTGGTGCCCGATTGAATCGACGGGCGCGCCCGCCAGCGCAGGTACTGCTTTTCATAGGCATAGTTGGCATAGAAGCCTTCGATGACCTTGACCACAATCAGCAGGCCAATACCTGTCAGCAGAATGACCGTAGCCTCGCCGGCGGCAGCTTCGGCGGCTTCTTGCGCCCTGGCGGCGACTTTCTTCAGGTTGCCGGCTATTTTCAATGCCGTTTCGGCGGTTTCCGTGTCCCCCGCGGCAACGGCATCGGCTGCCTGCTGTTCGCGTTTGGCGATGTTGCCCACCAACCGTTCGTATCGGGCGATCTGATCGGCGCCAAGCTCGCCCCACAATCCTCGGCCAAGCTGCACGAAAGCAAACAGTTCGAGCACCAGAAACGCCCAGAAGAACCCCCACACCCCGCGCAGCGCCCCCCACAGCGGACCGAACACCGCCGCCATGGTGTTCCACGACCAGGTAAACCCGGTGATGCCCTGTATCTTGCCGAACTCCGCTGAATAATAACCGGCATTCTCCTTTGCGAACTCGTCGATCGAGGCTTCGAGCGACTTGGGTCCCAGTTCCAGCCCGGTATCCGTCATGCCTTGCCTCCCTGAATGCCTTTCAGCAGCGTCGATTTGGTGATGATGCCGATGTCCTTGTCTTCGTCATCCTGAATGACGATCGGCTGCTCGGTTGTCGTGGCGATGTCGATCAGGTGATCGAGATCGGTGCCGTGATGGGCGCGCGGCGCCTTCGCCAGGTTCTCGCCGCGCTGCGGCTTGTGATCCGACAGTTTCACCATGATCGAATGGGCAAACACCAGCTTGAGCTTGGAGATGCCTTCGACGAAGTCCTTGACGTATTCATCGGCCGGGTTGGTGACGATGTCTTCCGGCGTGCCGATCTGCACGATGCGGCCATCCTTCATGATGGCAATGCGCCCGCCGATGCGGATCGCCTCATCGAGGTCGTGGGTGATGAACACGGTGGTCTTCTGCAGGTCCGCCGACAGCGCCATGAACTGGTCCTGCAATTGCCGGCGGATCAGCGGATCGAGCGCCGAGAACGGCTCGTCCATCAGCAAAACTTCCGGGTCCGAGGCAAGTGCCCGCGCCAGGCCGACGCGCTGCTGCATGCCGCCCGACAACTCGCGCGGAAAACGGTCTTCATAACCGTCCAGGTTGACCAGGTTGAGACAGTGCTGCGACACCTCCCAGCGTTTCGACTTGGGCTCGCCGCGCACCTGCAGCGGAAACCCGACGTTGTCGCGCACCGTGCGGTGCGGCAGCAGCGCCATGTGCTGGAACACCATGCCGATGTGCATGGCGCGCATTTCGCGCAACTCCTCGCTGCCGAGCGCCAGCATGTCCTTGCCGAGTACAGAGATGCTGCCGGAGGTCGGCTCGATCAGCCGGTTGAGATGGCGCACCATGGTCGACTTGCCCGATCCCGACAGCCCCATGACGCAGAAGATTTCGCCGCGCGGCACGGTGAACGTACAATCGGCGATGCCGACGACGCAGCCGAATTTCTCCAGCACCTCCGGCTTGCCGAGGTTGTCGGTCTGGATCGCCGCCATGGCCTCGTCGGCCCGGTCACCGAAAATCTTCCAGACGCCCTCAAGCTTGATGATCTCGTGTTCCACG
>JAHEJE010000233.1:0-1256 GCA_024639035.1 Alphaproteobacteria bacterium | reverse complement strand
TATTTCAGCCAGGAATCGACCTTATCGGCATTGTCCGCCACCCACTTCTTGGCGTAGTCGGCCGGATCCTGCTTTTCCACCACCAGCGCATAGGTCATCGCCGACACGGTTTCGGTGTCGAGCTTGACCTGCGACAGCAACTTGGCGGCCGCCGGCTGCTTTTCATCGAGCATCGCGGCATAGTGGATGTGCAGGTAGGCGGTGTTCCAGGCAACGCCTGCTTCAGATTTTTCCAGCCATTCCGGATCGTCGGTCGGCTGGATCACCTTCCATTTGGCTTCGTCATAGGCCGGCTCCTTCAGGATCACCAGCTCATGCAGGGCGAACATGTGGTGCGGCGTGTAGCAGAAGAACACGATGTTCTTTTTCTGCGCCACGGCATTGTCGACCTCGGCCAGCGCCAGGGTCTCGTCCATTTCCTTCAGCTGCATGGTTTCGGCATAGCCGTACGACTTGGCGCGGATCTTCTCCACGTTGGTCGAGGCCCAGCCGGCGGCGCCGATCCAGATCTCGCCCTTGCCGTCGCCATCTGAATCGAACTTGGCCGACACATCCGGGTTGGACAGTTCCGACAGGTTGACGATGCCGGTACGCTCGGCGGTGCCCTTGGTGACGCACATCGCCTGGTCGCCGGCAACCCCGTTCGGGTTCATCTTGACGGTCTTTTTCTCCATGACGAACTTGTTGTTCAGGTTGACCTGGTTCGGCATCCACACTTCGGGGTGCACATGCATGGCGCCGGAATCCATGGCCTCGAACACCACCGGATTGGTGCCGTTCTGCAGTTCGACTTCAAGGCCGAGATTGTCTTCAAGAACCGTCTTGAGAACATGCGCGGTCACCCGCACCGACGGCCAGTTCGGCACGCCGATCACGACATCGGCCGCCTGGGCCACGCCGGCGGTCATCATGGTGCCGGCCATGCAGGCGGCGGCAAAAAGTTTGGTCAGTTTCATGGGGTTCTCCTTTTACTCCCTGGCAATAATGTCATTCTCGTTTCCGCCTTTCCGGCTTGTTGTTGTTATCTTTCGCTCGCGGGGCATCGGCGCTTGCGCCGTCGCGTCCGCGCTGTCCGCTCATCCGGCAGATTGCAGCGTAGCCTCCATGGCTTCGTCCAGCACCTTGGCGATTGTCCGGCAATCCTGTTCACCCAGCGCCGATGGCAGCCGCAGGTCGCAAAGCTGGCTGAGCACGATGTCGGCGTTGGGCACCTCGGTATCCTGTTCGACATAGTGCCAGTGGTCATGCCGGCTGGT
>JAHEJE010000232.1 GCA_024639035.1 Alphaproteobacteria bacterium | reverse complement strand
TGGCTGGTATCGATTGCCGGGTCCATCCGCCGGTGCACCGAAAAAATCAGGTTGAGCTGGCCGAGGTCGGCTTCTACGGCGGATTCCATGTCCGGGTACTGCAGTTTGCAGGCAAGCGGCACACCGTCGAGGGACAAAGCGCGGTGCACCTGGCCGAGCGATGCCGCGGCTGCGGCCTCATGCTCGAAAGTGTCGAAGCGCTGGCGCCATTGCGGGCCCAATTCCGCCGCCATCCGCCGGCGCACGAACGGCCATCCCATCGGCGGAGCGAAGCTCTGCAACTCCGACAATTCGGCGGCGTATTCCGACGGCAGCAGGTCGGGGATCGTTGCCATCAGCTGGGCAACCTTCATCAACGGCCCCTTGAGACCGCCGAGCGCTTCCTTCAGCATCCGCGCCTCGGCATCCCGGTCGCCGCCGGCGCCCAGCAACCGGGCACCCGCCAGCCGCGCCGCCACCCCGCCAACCGAGGTGCCGACCCGGGCATAGCGCCCGACCCGCCCGGCAAGACGGTTGGCTTCATTGTCGCGTTTGTCGTTCATGGTGCTCATGTTTAATCGATTATTAGCCCGCTGTTGATAATTTGAGCCAAGGCTGCCTCGGCGGTCATGTGTTTATGTTCTGTGAGTTGAGTACCGCGTAATGTTGCAACGTCGCCGCGTGTTGACGCAGGCTCTCGCCTATTTGGTTGTTGGCCCCGCCGTGTGCAACACAGCTCGGGCTGCCCAGGATCAAAATTCTCTCAACCGCGAACCCTACCTGGTACGTTTCGTCGATCCACGCTGGATCAACAAGAAATGGCGCCGACAGGTTGTCCGCTCGCCATACAAAGAGCCCGTCGGCACCATTATCGTCGATGCTCGCTCACGCTTTCTTTATCTCATACAGGACAACGGCACGGCCCTGCGCTATGGCGTCGCCGTGGGCCGCGAAGGCTTCGGCTGGGCCGGCATGGCAAACATCGCCCGCAAGGCAAAATGGCCGAGTTGGACCTCCACGGCCCGTATGGACACCGAAACGCCGGGCTACAGTTTCCAGATCGATGGCGGCCCCGGCAATCCCCTCGGTGCCCGCGCCCTCTATCTTTATGCCAACGGCAAGGACACGCTCTATCGCCTGCATGGCGGCGGTACCCGACAAACCATCGGCAATGCCGTATCCGCCGGCTGCATCCGATTGCTCGATCAGGATATCATCGATCTCTACGGTCGCGTGGAGATGGGGGCGAAGGTGATCGTGATCGATCCTCGCGCCTAGGATCGACGCGCACACCGACAAGCAGCAAACCAATTCAAGTCCAATTTTGAAGAAATTGGTCTAAATTGGTGCGTTTTTCTTGCAATTGCCAACTGATGCTGCAAACCTGCCCTCAAGAGCTTCAACGAGCGGAGCGACCGGGAACCAATTACACAACAGCTTGAGGAGGTGTTCATGAACAAGCGCGTCGCAATTATCGGTGCTGGTCCATCGGGAACGGCACAATTGCGTGCCTTTCAATCAGCCAAGGCGAAAGGCGCCGATATCCCAGAGGTTGTGTGTTTCGAAAAACAGGACAACTGGGGCGGACTTTGGAATTACACCTGGCGCACCGGGCTCGACGCACATGGCGAACCGGTCCATTGCTCTATGTACCGCTATCTGTGGTCGAACGGACCCAAGGAAGGCCTGGAATTCGCCGATTACACGTTTGAAGAACATTTTGGCAAGCCGATCGCCTCTTATCCGCCGCGTGCCGTGTTGTTTGACTACATCGAAGGCCGCATCAAGAAGGCTGACGTCCGCGATTGGATCCGCTTCCAAACGGCAGTGCGCCACGTTACTTTTGATGAGGCCACACAGAAGTTCACGGTTACCGCCCAAGATCTGCTCAACGACAGGGAATACACCGAGGAGTTCGACAACGTCATCGTTGCGTCCGGCCATTTCTCGACCCCGAACGTGCCACACTTCGACGGCTTCAGCTCCTTCAACGGCCGGGTCCTGCATGCCCACGATTTCCGCGACGCCCTTGAGTTCAAGGACAAGGACATCCTGATCATCGGCACGTCCTATTCCGCCGAGGACATCGGCTCACAGTGCTGGAAGTACGGCTGCAAATCGGTGACGGTTTCGCACCGCACCGCACCGATGGGCTACAAGTGGCCGGACAACTGGCAGGAAGTGCCACTGCTGGAACGGGTTGACAAGAACACCGCCTATTTCAAGGACGGCACCAGCAAGGACGTCGATGCGATCATCCTGTGCACCGGCTACATCCACCACTTCCCTTTCATGGCCGAAGAGCTGAAACTGCGCACCGCCAACCGGCTGGCCACCGCGGACCTCTACAAGGGCGTCGTATGGGTCGACAACCCAGCCCTGTTCTATCTGGGCATGCAGGACCAGTGGTTCACCTTCAACATGTTCGATGCCCAGGCCTGGTATGTCCGCGACATCATTATGGGCCGCATTGAGGTGCCCGACCGCGAGGCGCGGGCCAAGGACGTCGTCGACCGGGTGGCCGCGGAGGATGCCGGTGAAGATGATTACGCCGCCATTCGCTATCAGGGTGACTACGTCGCGGAGTTGATCGCCGACACCGATTACCCGAGCTTCGATGTCGAGGGCGCCTGCCAGGCGTTCTTCCAGTGGAAGAAGCACAAGAAGGCGAACATCATGACCTTCCGCGACAACGGCTACAAGTCGGTGATGACCGGCACCGTCGCGCCGGCACATCACACGCCGTGGAAGGACGCACTCGACGATTCGCTTGAAAGCTATTTGCAGACCTAAGCCTGATCGGCCGCTCTGAACTCACAAAAAATGCCGGGCACCAGCGCCCGGCATTTTCATTGATCGGACCGCCTCAGGCCATTGCAGCCTCGAACATCTGCTCGACGTAGTCCCAGTTGACCAGGTTGTCGACGAAGGCTTCGAGATACTTCGGCCGGGCGTTGCGGTAGTCGATGTAGTAGGAGTGCTCCCAGACATCGCAGCCGAGGATCGGCGATGCGCCGTGGATCAGCGGGTTCTCACCGTTCGGCGTCTTCATGATTTCCAGCTTGCCATCCTTGACCGCGATCCACGCCCAGCCGGAGCCGAACTGCGTGGTGCCGGCGGCGATGAAATCGGCGCGCATCTTGTCGTAGCCGCCAAGGTCGCTGTCGACGGCTGCGGCCAGCTTGCCCGGCAGAGACGTTCCGCCGCCGCCGCCCTTCATCCAGTTCCAGAAGTGGATGTGGTTGTAGTGCTGGCCGGCATTGTTAAACAATCCGGCGTTCGAGCCATGGCTCTCGCGGCACACGTCTTCCAGGCTCTTGCCCTCAAGCCCTGAGTCCTTCAGCAGGTTGTTGCCGTTGGTGACATAGGCCTGATGGTGCTTGTCGTGATGAAACTCCAGCGTCTCGGCCGACATGTAGGGGCCAAGGGAATCATAGGCGTATGGGAGGTCGGGAAGTTCGAATGCCATTGGGGGGAGGCTCCTCTGCTAGGACTGAAACAAGGAGCGCACCCTAGCGGTTCATCGGGTGAGCGGCAAGAACGCAACGCCGCGCCCGATCCTAACCCTCCCCCTTGCGGGGAGGGTGGACGGTGCGCAGCACCGGCCGGGTGGGGTATGGGCGGTGCAGGATTGGCACGGCCATGCTGATTGGCAAAGCTGCTCCCCACCCCTAGCCCCTCCCCACAAGGGGGAGGGGAACTGATTGGGCCAATAGTCTGCCTCAGCAAAACGCCTGAATGCCCGTCTGGGCGCGGCCCAGGATCAGCGCATGCACGTCATGGGCGCCTTCGTAGGTGTTCACCGTCTCCAGGTTCACCATGTGGCGGAACACGACGTATTCATCCGAGATGCCGTTACCGCCATGCATGTCGCGGGCGACGCGGGCGATGTCGAGCGCCTTGCCGCAGTTGTTGCGCTTCATCAGCGAAATCGCCGGCGGTGCGGCGCTGCCGGCCTCCAGCATGCGGCCAAGCGCCAGCGCGCCATGCAGGCCAAGGGCGATCTCTGTCTGCATGTCGGCGAGCTTTTTCTGCACCAGCTGGGTGGCCGCCAGCGGCCGGTCGAACTGCTTGCGCTCCATGGTGTAGTCGCGCGCCGCGTGCCAGCAGGCTTCCGCGGCCCCCATGGCGCCCCAGGCAATGCCGAAGCGCGCCTTATTGAGGCAGCCGAACGGACCCGACAGCCCGCGCGCGCCGGGCAACAGGGCGTCTTCCGGCACCTCGACGTCATCGAGCACGATCTCGCCGGTGACCGAGGCCCGCAAGCTCAGCTTGCCCTCGATCTTCGGCGTCGAGAATCCCTTCATGCCGCGCTCGACGACAAAGCCGTGGATGCCTTCATCCTCCAGCTTGGCCCACACCACGGCGATGTCGGCGATCGGCGAATTGGTGATCCACATCTTTGCGCCATTGAGCACAAAGCCGGACGAGGTGCGCCTGGCGCGGGTCTTCATGCCGCCGGGGTCGGAGCCGGCATCGGGCTCGGTCAGACCGAAGCAGCCTATCATCTCACCGGTCGCCAGCTTGGGCAGATACTTCTTCTTCTGGGCCTGCGAGCCATAAGCCTCGATCGGATGCATCACCAGCGAGTTCTGCACCGAGATCGACGAGCGGTAACCCGAATCGACGCGCTCGATCTCGCGCGCGATAAGGCCATAGGCGACATAGCCCAGCCCATGGCCGCCATAGGCCGGGTCGGTCATGATGCCGAGCAGCCCAAGCTCGCCGGCCTCGTCCATGATCTCGCGGTCAAAAACCTCGTTGCGAAACC
>JAHEJE010000018.1 GCA_024639035.1 Alphaproteobacteria bacterium | reverse complement strand
CTAAGCACCGCTCGAATAGCGCTTCAGTGCGGCGGTGGCATCGGCGTATGCTTCCTGGTGCTCGACGCTCCAGTAGCGCAGCTCGTTGAGAGGTATGGTTCTTCCGGTCACTGCGCAGCGCACGAAATCGCCAGTCTGCAGAATTTGGAAATCAGCATCCAGATATTTGAGCCGGGCCTCTCGGCCGGTAGAGAAGTTGGTTTCGAAACGGTTCATCATGGCCGGATAAATAACGCCTCACGCAGTATTTGACCAGTGCTCTGGCGATCAAAACAGCGTGCCCTGGTTTCCGGGTTTGGTGGATTTCGCCGCCTTCGGCTTTTTCGGTTTCGGCTTGGGCGGCGAGCCGGAAACGACCGCCCCGACGGCGCCGTCATGAAACAGGATCGATAGACTGTCGCCGGCGTTGGCCTGAGCCGCGGCGGTGACTGCTTTGCCACTGGCATCGAAGGTGAGCGCAAATCCACGTTGCAGCACGTCCTTGTAGGACAGCGAGCGCAGCAGTTTTTCCATACCGGCCAGGTGTTCCCGGCGCCGTTGCAGGTTGACACCGATGCTGCGCGCCATGGCAGTCTGGTGGCGGGCAAGCAACTCGCCGTACTGTGCAATCTGGTTGCGCAGCGGCCTGACGGAAAGCCGGCCGGCCAGGCTGTCGAAGCGACCACGGTGGCTTTGGGTGCTGGCGCGCAGGCCGACGTGGAGCCGACCCGCGGCGCTGTCGAAGCGCTGCCGTGCAAGGGCAAGAACGTCATCCGGTCGGGGCAGGGCGCGCGTCGCCGAGGTGACCCGCGCCTGGCGTTCGTCCATCGAGCGCGAATGCGCCCGTTGCAGCCGGGCACCCATGGTCGCCACCTGGGCAGCGAGGTCGGCGCGAACCGGAACCGCGCGTTCAGCCGCAGCGGTCGGGGTCGGCGCCCGCCAGTCGGCGGCATGGTCGATCAGCGTCCAGTCGGTTTCGTGCCCGACGGCGGAAATCAGCGGGATGCGGCTGGCCGCGGCGGCGCGCACCACCGCTTCTTCGTTGAACCCCCACAGGTCCTCCAGGCTGCCGCCGCCGCGCGCAACGATGATCAGATCCGGCCGCGGCATCGCGTGGTTCGCTTCGATGGCGTTGAACCCGTTGATTGCCGCCGCCACTTCCGGCGCACAGTTTTCGCCCTGTACCCGCACCGGCCACACCAGGACACGGCGCGGAAACCGATCTGACAGCCGGTGCAGGATGTCGCGAATGACCGCCCCTGTCGGCGACGTGACCACGCCGATGACCTGCGGCAGAAACGGGATCGGCTGTTTGCGCTCTTCGTCGAAAAGGCCCTCTGCACCCAGCTTCTTCTTGCGTTCTTCCAGCAGGGCCATCAACGCGCCGGCACCGGCCGGTTCCATCGTGTCGATGACGATCTGATAGCGTGACTGGCCGGGAAACGTGGTGATCTTGCCTGAAACGATGACCTCGAGTCCCTGTTCCGGCTTGACCTTCAACCGCCCGGCAACGCCTTTCCAGATGACGCCGTTGAGAACGGCTTTTTCATCCTTGAGGTCGAGGTACACGTGACCCGAAGCCGGTCGTGACACGCGCCCCAGCTCGCCGCGCACGCGCACGTAGCCGAAGCGGTCCTCGAGCGTCTGCTTGAGGGCGAACGAAAGCTCGGAGACCGAAAACTCCATGACATTCGGTGGACCCGGCGCATCGCCGAGGATTTCGCCGGTTTCGGGATCGTAGGGCCAATCTGTGGACATTGCTTTGCGAATCCTTGTCTGTGTGGCGCATCAAATGCCACACAGGTGCGAAAGGCAAGGCCTGGTGAAGGAGTGCGCAGCCATGAACATTCTGCTGATCGGATCCGGTGGGCGCGAACACGCCCTTGCCTGGGCAATCCGCCAGTCCGGCCAGTGCGAAACGCTTTTTTGTGCACCGGGAAACGCCGGCATAGCGGAAATCTGCGAATGCGTTGCATTGGATGTAAGCGACCACGATGCCGTCGCCGGCTTCTGCCGTGACAATGCGGTCGGGCTTGTGGTCGTCGGCCCGGAGGGACCGTTGGTCACCGGCATTGTCGACGCTCTTGACGCTGCGGGCATCAAGGCGTTTGGCCCCGATGCCGCCGCCGCGCGTCTGGAAGGCTCAAAGGCTTTTACCAAGGAGGTGTGCACGAAGTACGGCATTCCGACAGCCCGCTACGGCCGTTTCGACAATGCCGAAGCGGCTCTCGGATATCTTGCAGCCAACCCAGCGCCGATCGTGGTGAAGGCGGATGGCCTGGCTGCCGGCAAAGGCGTCATCGTTGCGATGACCGATGAACAAGCCCAGGCAGCGGTCCGGGATATCTTCTCTGGTCGTTTCGGTGCAGCCGGTGCCGAGGTGGTCATAGAAGAATTTCTCGACGGCGAAGAGGCCTCGTTCTTTGCCCTCTGCGATGGCGAGACGGCGGTGCCCTTCGGCACTGCCCAGGACCACAAGCGGGTGGGCGACGGCGATACCGGCGCAAACACCGGTGGCATGGGGGCTTACTCTCCGGCGCCGGTGCTCGACGCGGCGATGTCGGCCCGGGTGATCGATGAGATCATCGCCCCCACCATGAACGGCATGGCCGCCGAGGGCTGCCCCTACAAGGGTGTGCTTTATGCCGGACTGATGATCACGGCCGAAGGCCCGAAGCTGATCGAATACAATTGCCGGTTCGGCGATCCCGAATGCCAGGTCCTGATGATGCGGCTCGACAGCGATATCGTGCCGTTGTTGCTGGCATCTTGCGACGGTACCCTCAAGGAAGCCGCGGTCGCATGGCGCAAGCAGGCCGCCCTGACCGTCGTCATGGCCGCTTCCGGCTATCCCGGAGAACCGAAAAAAGGCGGTACCATCAGCGGTTTGGCCAAAGCCGCCGCACCGGATCAAGTTGAAGTGTTCCACGCCGCAACCAGGCACGACGGCGAACGGCTGACTGCAAGTGGTGGCCGGGTGCTGAACGTAACAGCACTTGGCGACAGCGTTTCAGAGGCCGCCGGGCGGGCCTATCGGGCTGTCGACGAGATAGATTGGGCCGATGGCTTCTGCCGCCGCGATATCGGCTGGCGGGCGATCGAAAGAGAAATGGCCAAAGGCTGATTGCGCCACCGGACGCTGGGGTTATTATGTCCGCCATGGCGGACTTGTTACCAGGGTTCAGCGAAGCGGTGGTGACCGGCGAAGGTGCGGACATCTTTGTGCGCACGGCCGGCATCGGTCCGCCGCTGCTGCTGTTGCACGGGTTTCCGCAAAGCCATGTCATGTGGCACCCCGTCGCCGGCAAACTGGCCGAACACTTCACTGTCGTGCTGGCCGACCTGCGCGGCTATGGCCGGTCATCCTGCCCGGTCAACGATGTCAGGAATACCGTCTATTCCAAACGAGCCATGGCGCGTGACATGGTGCGTGTGATGAGCCAGCTCGGCCATGATCGGTTCGACCTGGCCGGTCATGACCGCGGCGGTCGCGTCGCCTATCGCCTGGCGCTGGACTTTCCAGGCAAGGTCGAAAGGTTGGCGCTCCTTGACATCGCCTCGACCGAGGACACCTGGCGGGCCTTCGATGCCGAGTTCGCCATGAGTACATACCACTGGCCATTTCTGGCCCAGCCGGCGCCTCTGCCTGAAACCCTGATTGCCGCCGATCCGGAGTTCTACCTCAAATGGACGATGGCAAGCTGGTGCGCATCCGGCGACCTTTCCGCCATGCATCCAGATGCATTGGCCGCGTATTCGGCCGCCTTTCTCGAGCCCGAGCGCGTTCATGCCATGTGCAATGATTATCGCGCTGGCGCAACCTGTGACCGCGACATGGATCAGGCCGATCTGGCCGCCGGCAACAAGATCGGCTGCCCGCTGCTGGTGCTATCTGGCAGCCACGGCATTCCAGCGAAGATCGACCGAACGCCACAGCAGGCGTGGAACAAATGGTGCGACCGGGTTGCCGGCAAGTCTATAGAGGCCGGCCATTTTATCGTCGAGGAGAATGCCCAGGCGTCCCTCAACGAAATGCTCAAATTCTTCAACGCCAAGTGATGGCTGTGACCAGGAAGATTGACAGGCAAGAGGCCTTTTCCGGCACTGCCGAAGTTCATGTTGCGCATCGCTTCGATACCGCTGCGTTGCAAGACTACCTGCGCCATCGCCTCGACGGTTTCGCCGGCTCGATGTCTGTCGAGCAATTCAAGGGCGGGCAATCGAACCCGACCTACAAGCTGATCACCCCCGGTCATGCCTATGTCCTGAGGCGCAAACCGCCGGGTGAACTGCTTGCCTCGGCGCATGCGGTGGATCGGGAATACCGGGTGATTTCAGCCCTTTATCCCCTCGGTTTTCCGGTGCCCAGGCCATGGTTGCTGTGCGATGATGCCAGTGTCATCGGCACGGCTTTTTACGTCATGGATTTTACCGCCGGCCGGCTGTTCTGGGAGCCGCACATTCCAGGCGTGACAGCCGCTGCCCGTGCCGAGATCTATGACAACCTCAACAAGACCCTTGCCGAACTCCATGGTATCGACGTGCCCGCCGCCGGATTGACCGGCTTTGGCCGGCCGGAAGGATATGTCGCGCGCCAGATCGCCCGCTGGTCCAAGCAGTACCGGACCTCGCAAACCGAGCCCATTGCCGAAATGGACCGGCTGATAGCCTGGCTGCCCGACGCCGCACCCGACAGCGGCGAAGCAAGCCTGGTGCATGGCGATTTCCGGCTCGACAACTGTATCATCGCGGAGCGGAGCAACCAGGTTTCCGCCGTGCTCGACTGGGAACTTTCAACCCTCGGCGATCCACTTGCCGATTTCACCTATCATCTCATGCAATGGGTGATGCCGCCGTCTGACAGTGGGGCAGGCGTCGGCTCACTGGTCGGCCATGAGCAGAACGCGCCGGGATTGCCCAGGTTTGAGGACTACGTGGCCGCCTATTGCCAGCGCACCGGCCGCAATGGCATTGCCGACCTCGATACCTACCTGGCCTACAACTTTTTCCGGCTGGCTGCGATATTCCAGGGCATTGTCGGCCGGGTGCGCGACGGAACGGCGGCCAACCCCAATGCCGCGGCGATGGCCGGGCAGGTCCGGCCGATGGCTGAGACTGCATGGCATTTTGCCAGGAAGGCAGGCGCATGAGCAGGGTCAAGATTGGTCTGGCGCTGGGTGGCGGCGGTGCGCGCGGCATCGCTCATATCCCGATGCTGGAAGTGTTCGACGAGTTGGGCGTCAAGCCGGCGGTGATTGCCGGCACCAGCATGGGCGCCCTCATCGGAGCCGCTTATGCCTCGGGCCTATCGGCTCGTCAGATCCGCCAGCACACCTTGGCGGTGCTGGGTAACAAGGTGGAAACTGCAAGACACTTGTTCACCAGCAAGCGAGGCTCGCTGAAAGACCTGATCGATTTCAAGCTGTTCGGCCATGTCATGATAGAGGGCACGACGCTGGCAGAGCTGGTTTTGCCGGAAGGTGCTGCTGCCAGGATCGAAGACACTGAAATTCCGTTCAAATGCATCGCGACGGATTTCTATGAACGCCGCGAGGTGGTGATCGACTCCGGCCCGCTGAGCGAAGCCGTCGCCGCGAGCATAGCGATCCCCGGCTTGCTGGCCGCTCCACGCAAGAACGGTCGTGTTCTCGTTGACGGCGGGATGACCAACCAGGTTCCGTTCGATCGTGCCAGTGCTGGAACCGATCGAACCGTGGCAATCGATGTGACCGGCCGCCCGGTGAGGCCGGCTGACGGCGGACCGAAGAACATTGAACTTGCCCTCGGCGCATTGCAGGTGATGCAATACACTGTGACAGCCCTGAAGATGGCGGCCGGCCCGCCGGATATCTATATCGCGCCCGAAATCGACAGCTTCAGGGTGCTGGATTTCTTTCGTGTCGAGGAAATCCTGCGTGCCGGGGAGCGCTCGAAGGATGAACTCAGGCGCGCCTTGTCAAATCTCCTCGATCAGGCCGAAATTTGATCCCAATCAAATACATGCTCCGGCTTTTGCAGCGCTTTTCCGGCGATTCAACAGATCGGGAGTTCCGATATGACGCCCGCCGAGATGATGTGTCTGACAATGGTGATCGTGGCGGAGGTGATTTGCAGCGCCCAATCCCATGCCAGGCCTTGCACGCTGGTGGGGTAGTGACGGGAGGTCATCTGTCGCTTCGTTCCCTTGGTCAGTCCGTCCTGCCCCTCCGCCCGATCCAACTTCGTGAACCGCAGTTCGGTTTCCTACCCTTCTGACGCATCAGGCTTTGCCGGGCACACAACTTGAACTATAGTCGGTCGACGGCCTGTTTCCGCGCGGGCGAACGCATCGGCTCACGGAGTTTGGTCCTTTGACAGAGCAACCAGTCTTGATGCCGCAAACGCCCCATTGTTCATCCTGCCCGGTCAGGGTCACGGCGATTTGCGGCGCGCTGAAAGACGACGAACTCAAAGCGCTCAGCATGATCTCCCGGCAGCGCCGGATTCCAGCCGGCCAGGTTGTGTTTTCCGATCAGGATTCATCGCGGTTCTTTGCCAACGTCCTGTCCGGCACGGTCAAGTTGACCAAGACCATGCCCGACGGTCGGCAACAGATTGTCGGCCTGGTGTTCTCACCGGATTTTCTTGGCCGCGCATTCAGTTTCAACAACCCGTATTTCGCCGAGGCCGCCTCCGATGTGGAGCTGTGTTGCTTTCCCCACGATGCATTCGAAAGCCTGTTGAAAGACTACCCGTCTCTGCAGCATCGGCTGTTCGAGAATACATTGGATGAATTGGATGCCGCCCGCGAGTGGATGCTGCTCCTCGGACGCAAAACGGCAGAAGAGAAGATCGCCAGTTTCTTGTATCTGCTGGCCAGGCGGCACCACGTCGATGGCTGCGCAAACCAACAGTCAGTGGCGGCAAGCTTCGAGTTGCCGCTGACCCGGGCCGACATGGCCGACTACCTTGGTCTGACAATCGAAACCGTGAGCAGGCAACTGACGAAACTCAAGACAAGAGGGATCGTCAGGATGGTTTCCAGCCGCCAGATGGAAGTGCCGGACTCGGCCGCACTTGCCAGGGTCGCAGGTGCCGAAGGCATCTCGAATTAGCACATGAAAAATGCGGCAACCACCGTGGGGAACGCCGCAGCACGATCGCATTGGCCGTCAAGCGCCGTTGCCGCGGTGCTGTCTGTTCTGCAACCGACGTCCAACCTGCCTCGTGCGTGCGCGCGAGGCACGCTGATCGGTTGCGAGACTTGCAGGCAGCGGCTTCTCCACAAATCCGATAAGTCCTGGCACAGCAGCGTCTTTTTCCTGTACATTCTCACGGTCAGGTCGGAATGCGGCGATCTTGATATGGATCAAGGCATGCCCGGACGTGGGTGCGGATGATTGGTCGAAATGCGGATGATAGTGTGACCGCGCAGCGAGCCGGGCGATCCCAAGGCGACAGGAGAAAAATGAATGTACAACAACATAATTATAGCCGTGGATCCGGCACATGGCGAGCGTGGCGAACAGATGATCACCCAAGCCAAAGCGTTGATGGGAGGCGATTCCCAAGTCTGTCTGGTCAGCGTCATTCCGGAGATACCCGGGTACGTGGCCTTTGAGATCCCTGCTCAAATCCGGCGTGATACCGAGACCCATACCAAGGACAGCTTGAAGCAACTGGCGGCGAAATCAGGTATCGACAATGCGGAAACCAGTGTGCGCCATGGTGTGCCGCACCGCGAGATTCTGGCGGCAGCGGAAAGTTCCGGTGCCGATCTGCTGATCATCGCGTCGCACAAGCCCGGGCTTGAAGACTATTTGCTCGGCTCGACGGCAGGCAAAGTGGTCAGACACGCTGGTTGCTCGGTACTGGTCGTAAGGTAGCTATGATTTAGGCGGGAGGGATTCAGATGTCAGCTGTATTGGACGAAATTCATCAAGAGCATAAAACCATGGGACGTCTGCTCGGCGTTCTGGAAGAGCAGATCGACTTGTTCGCCGAGGGCCGGCGCCCCGACTACGAGTTGATCAAGGAGATTGTCGATTATTTCCTGACAGTCCCGAACCTTTGTCATCATCCAAAGGAAAACCTGATCCTGCAGAAGCTGCACCAACGGGCCCCGGAGGTTGCCCAGTCCGTCGGCGACCTGGAAGAAGAGCATGAAGAGATTTCACGCGAACTGGGCGACTTTGCCCATGCCGTCGTCAATGTCCTCATGGAAATGGAAATACCGCGCGATGCCTTCGTGAAGCTGGCGCGCGAGTTCATCGAAACCGAGCATAATCATATGGTCCACGAGGAGGAGGTGTTCATGCCGACCGCGCGCAAACACCTCACCGACGAAGATTGGACCGAAGTCGAGCAGCACGTGGCGCGGTTGTCGGACCCTCTTCGCGATGCCGACGGGAGGAACAAATTTTCTCGCCTGGCCGAGCGCCTCGTGTCCTGACTTCCAGGCCGGCTCAGGCAATCTCGCGGGTCAGAATCACCCTGAATGTGCGCAGGATGTCATCGTCATGGTCGCGGATCGATACGTACTCGCCGGGGACGAACTTGTGCAAGTTGAAACGATACCCGCCCTCGTCGTCGTCCGGGTCGCCGTGGATGTCGTAGTGGAAAGCCCATGATCCCCCCGGTTTGCGCACCAGGTGACCGATGTCTTCTTCCTCATCGCCCCAGAAGCGGCGGACGCGGCAGCGATCCTTGTAGTTCTTCCATTCCTCTGCATCCAACTGGCCCTGGTCGTCGACCGGTGCAGTGATGTCGTAGCCGTGGGCTCGGCTGCCTTGCGGAAACTCTTCATCGCGTGCCAGTTCCAGCCTGATTAGCTTTAGCGTCATCCTCTTGTCCTTCCCAGTGGGCTATTGCGACATCAGTATCGGCAACGTCATGTGCGTGAAAACAGTGCGGGTCGTACCGCCAAAGACGAACTCGCGCAAGCGGCTGTGGCCGTAAGCACCCATCACGAGCAGGTCCGCACTGTGGTCGGCGGAGATGTTCAGCAGTGCATCGCCGATCGAAACGCCGCCACTGGGCAGCGCATCAGCGGTGACGTTCGCCCCATGCCGCGCAAGGCTGGTTGCCATTTCCGCGCCCGGCACATCGCCCAGGTGCTCTTCATCCTCATGTGCGTCTATCCAGACCAGGCGCGTCGATTCGGACCTGTTAATGAACGGCAGGGCATCAAATGCTGCCCGTGCAGCCTCACGCGTTCCGTTCCATGCCACCACGATTGTGTTGCCGATCACCTTGAACGACCCGGCCGTGGGCAGCAGCAGGACCGGCCGGCCAACCTCCATCACCACGCGCTCGGCGCAATCCAGTTCGATGCCCCCTGTGTTTTCAGGGTCGACCTGACCGAGTATTAGCAGATCGCATGGCAGCCCATGTTCGACGATCTTGTCGGCAATCGCCGAGCCAGGAGAACTTACCGAGCGCCATTCGCCAGATACACCGCGCTGCTGCAGGGCGGCCTCGAATTGCACCTCGCACACGCCAGAGGCGTCCTCGAAATACTTGTCGTGGACCTCATACATTTCCGGAGACACCTGCATGCCGACCGCAGGATAGATCTGCATGGCCGGTCTGACGTACAGGCCGATGACATGAGCACCATGCACCTCGGCGAGGTCCAATGCCGTCTGGGTCAGTTTCTCGGCCATGTTGGCATCGTTGAGGTTGACCAATATTGTCTTGGGGTTCATCTGGGTTCTCCACAGTTGGGCTGTGCCTGAATCATGACGAATATGCTAGCGGGTGACTTTGACGTGGATCAACGCTTGCCTGCGGATTATTCATGTAACTGGTACCAATGCACGAAATTGGTGACCCCCCAGCCAAGCAGACCGGGTCGTCCGCGTCCGGAACTGGCGATTCCGAACTCCGGCGCGTGTTGTCGCTGCCGCTTTTGGTATTGTATGGGCTAGGCGTTACCGTAGGGGCTGGGATCTATGTCCTCATCGGCGCCGCGGTCGAGCGCGCCGGTATGTACGCACCCTTGTCGTTCGTGCTTGCTGCCTTCGCCATGGCATTCAGTGCTGGCTCGTTTGCCGAGTTGTCGGTGAGGTTTCCGGTCAGCGCCGGTGAAGCGGCATATGTCCGCAATGGCTTCAACTCGAGAACCCTCGGGCTGATGACCGGTCTGCTCGTTGTGGTTTCCGCGTTGATATCGAGTGCGGCGATCGCCATCGGCAGTGCCGGCTATATCGAGCAATTCTTTGCAGTGCCTCAGACGATCATTGTTGTAGTGGTGCTTTTGATCCTTGGTTGCGTTGCCGCCTGGGGGATCATGGAATCGGTGGCCATGGCCGGATTCATAACCATCCTTGAGGTCGGGGGTTTGCTGTTCATCATCGCTGCCGGCTTTATCCTGCAGCCGGAGATTGTGTGGCGGGTGGATGAAGTGGTACCTCGGCACTGGGACAAGGCGGTCGTGACTTCGTTGGTCAGCACCGGCCTGCTGGCGTTCTTTGCCTTTATCGGCTTTGAAGACCTCGTCAATCTTGCCGAGGAAGCGCGCGACCCGCGCCGTGACATGCCTCTTGCCATTTTGCTGACCTTGATTGGCGCGACTACGATCTATGTCCTCGTGGTCTATGTCGCCGAGATGACGGTTCCCGTTGGTGAGTTGGCCGCTTCGCGGGCGCCGTTGGCTTTGGTCTTTGAACGGGTGACAGGGATGTCGCCGGTCGTGATCACCGCGATTGCGGTGTTCGCCACCCTGAACGGCGTAATCGTTCAGG
Source organism: Alphaproteobacteria bacterium (assembly GCA_024639035.1). GTDB lineage: Bacteria > Pseudomonadota > Alphaproteobacteria > Rhizobiales > Aestuariivirgaceae > JAHEJE01. Next base: position 7,027 of record JAHEJE010000018.1, on the reverse strand, counting down.
TCATAATGGCCTCGCGAGTGCTCTATGGATTGGCGCGTCAAGGCAGCCTGCCGGCCCGCCTCGGCCGCGTCCACCCGGTCACTCGGACGCCGCTGTACGCGACCGTGCTGGTTGTCGCGCTGGTTCTGTTGCTGGCCCTGTTCTTTCCCATCGAGCAACTGGCGGAGATGACGTCCCGCGTCGTGCTGGTCATTTTCAGCCTGGTCAATGCCGCGTTGCTCAAGCTCAAACTGTCACCGAACGCTCCGCCCGCTGCCGGCTTCACCGTGCCGGTGTGGGTGCCGTTGTTCGGCCTGATCGTCAGTATCTTGTTTTTGATCGGCGACAATCTCGGGGCTTTGTTGTAAGAGCCTGACGGTAATTTGTCGAAAAGCCGGTGAGAGGTCAGGGCACACCTGCCAACCGGCGTGCATGATGGTCCGGAACTGCAAGAAATATGGCGCAACTGGTAACGCTTGAAGACATACACATCGGGGTCCTTGGCCTCGGCTATGTGGGATTGCCGATTGCCATCGAGATGGCACGCCATTTCCCGGTCGTCGGCTTCGATGTCAGGACCGACCGGATCGATGAGCTGCGCCAGGGCTTTGACACGACCGCCGAGGTCACCGCCGATGAACTGGCGGCCGCAGCCGGGCTCGCCCTCACAGCCGATGGCGATGACCTGGCCGCTTGCAACTTCTACATCGTCACCGTACCGACGCCGATCGATCAAGCCAAGCGGCCCGATCTGACGGCCTTGCGCAGCGCCAGCGAAACGGTCGGCAAGGTGATTGCGCCGGGCGATGTGGTGGTTTTTGAATCGACGGTATTCCCCGATGCGACCGAACAGGTCTGCATCCCCGTCATCGAAGCGACTTCCGGTCTGACCTACAACCGCGATTTCTACGCCGGCTATTCGCCTGAGCGCATCAACCCCGGCGATGCTGGCCATCGCCTGCCCGATATCGTCAAGATCGTCTCTGGTTCGACGCCGCAAGCCACGGACTTGGTCGATGCGGTGTATTCCCGGGTGGTCACGGCCGGCACTCATCGGGTCAGCGAAATTCGCGTCGCCGAAGCCGCCAAGGTGATCGAGAACATCCAGCGCGATGTGAACATCGCCCTGGTCAACGAACTGGCCATGTTGTTCAAGAAACTCAATCTGGACACCGCCCAGGTTTTACGCGCGGCTGGCACCAAGTGGAATTTTCACCGCTATTCACCCGGCCTGGTCGGCGGTCACTGCTTCGGCATCGATCCCTGTTACCTTACCCACAAAGCCCAGTCCGAGGGCTTTCATCCCGACATGATTCTGGCCGGTCGGCGCATCAACGATGGCATGGCCGCCTTCGTCGCCAACGACGTGGTTGCCGAGATGCTGCGCCGCAAGCTGCGCGTGGAGAAGGCCAGAATTCTGATGCTCGGCCTGTCGTCCTGGCGGTCGATCATAGTGACATTTTGGACCACGATACCCCGAAGATCCCGCAACTGCTGGCACCGGGCGGTCTGGTCTACGACGTCAAGAGCGTTCTGCCGCCAGGTGATGCGGTAATCCGTCTGTAGTTTGGTCCTGATCTTAGGGAGTGGAATGGAAAATGCGTGTGCTGGTTACCGGGGTTGCCGGATTTATTGGATTTCACACTGCCCGGGCCCTATTGGAGCGCGGCGATCAGGTTGTCGGCGTCGACAATCTCAATGCCTACTACGATCCGGCGCTCAAGCAGGCTAGGTTGCAGCAGATCCACGGGCGCAACGGTTTCACATTTCATAAGATCGACCTAGCTGACCGCAATGCGGTAGCGGAGCTGTTCAGGCAGGAACATCCCGATCGGGTGATCCACCTCGCCGCCCAAGCGGGCGTGCGGTATGCAGCGGAGAACCCGCACGCCTATCTGGATTCCAACCTTGCCGGCTTTCTCAACATCCTCGAAGGCTGCCGCCACACCGCGGTGGAGCATCTTGTCTATGCCTCGTCGAGTTCGGTTTACGGCGCCAGCACCCAGATGCCGTTCAGCGTGCACCACAATGTCGATCATCCGCTCAGCTTTTATGCAGCGACCAAGAAGTCGAACGAACTGATGGCTCATTCGTACTCTCACCTGTATGGCCTACCGACCACCGGCCTGCGCTTCTTTACCGTCTACGGACCCTGGGGTAGGCCCGACATGAGCCTGTTTCTGTTTTGCCGCAAGATACTGGCCGGCGAACCGATTGATGTGTTCAACCATGGCCGCCATCGCCGTGACTTCACCTACATCGACGATATCGTCGAAGGTGTGCTGCGTACCACCGATCAGGTCGCGGCACCGGAACCGAGCTGGTCTGGCGATGCGCCTGACCCGGCCACCTCGGCGGCGCCCTACAGGCTGTTCAATATCGGCAACAACCAACCCGTCGAGTTAATGCACTTCATCGAGTGCATCGAAAAGGCATTGGGCCGGACGGCCGAGAAGAACTTCCTGCCGCTGCAGCCCGGCGACGTGGAGGCCACTTATGCCGATATCGATGCACTGTCGGATGCCGTCGGGTTTCGTCCGTCGACATCGATAGAGGATGGCATCGAGCGCTTCGTCGCCTGGTACCGGGAGTTCTACGGCGCGTGACGAGGGCAGGGGTGCTGCCGTTGTCGCATCCTTATCCTAAAGCATCGACGGCAAGACGCGGTCCGGAGGGGTGTGGCCGTCGGTGAAGGTCTTGATGTTGATGATCACCTTTTCGCCCATGTCGATGCGGCCTTCGATGGTTGCCGAACCCATGTGCGGCAGCAGCACGGCGTTGGGCAGTTTGAGCAGCCGCGGGTTTACCGCCGGTTCGTGTTCGAACACATCCAGCCCGACGCCGCCCAACTCCTCGGCTTTCAGCATCCGCGCCAGAGCGTTTTCATCGATGATCTCGCCGCGTGCCGTGTTCACCAGGATGGCCGTCGGTTTCATCAGCTTCAAACGGCGCGCCGACAGCAGGTGGAAAGTGCCAGGCGTATGCGGGCAGTTGACGGAAATGATGTCCATCCGCGCCAGCATCTGATCAAGGCTTTCCCAATAGGTCGCCTCGAGGTCTGCCTCGATGCTTGCATGCACCGGCTTGCGGTTGTGGTAGTGTATCTGCAGGCCGAAGGCCCCGGCTCGGCGCGCCACGGCCTGTCCGATGCGCCCCATGCCGATGATGCCGAGTCGCTTGCCGAAGATCCGGTGTCCCAGCATCCATGTCGGCGACCACCCCTGCCAGCTGTTGTCGTCGCCGATCACGTTGGCGCCGTCGGTGATCCGCCGTGCCACCGCGAGGATCAGCGCGATCACCATGTCGGCGGTGTCCTCGGTCAGAACCCCGGGCGTGTTGGTAACGACGATGCCGCGGTTGGTTGCCGTCTCCACGTCGATGTTGTCGACGCCGGTGCCGAAATTGGCGATCATCCTGAGCTGCTCTCCGGCCTGCATGATCAACCCCTTGTCGATCCTGTCGGTCACCGTCGGCACCAAGATCTCGGCGGTCTTCATCGCTTCGACAAGCTGGGCATTGGTCATTGGCTCGTCAGTCTCGTTCAACGTGGTGTTGAACAGCTCACGCATTCGGGTTTCGACCACGTCCGGCAGTTTGCGTGTGACGATGACCCGCGGTTTCTGTTTCGTCATTCCAATTTTCTCCCAGGCCAAGAGCGCGGCTATTTAGATGAATTTAACCCTGGTGAGACAAGTTCGATCCACGATCGCCAAGTCGAACAGTGCATAATTTGGCGCAGCACAATGGTATCACCCATCTCGCTTGCTGCGTCACCTCGTGTTTAGGCGGTGCGGTCAGGAGTGTAAACCGGCAAATGCCATTTGGCGCCGGGTCATAGTGATGCCGTCAATACAGGCTTGCCCATCGCCGCCGAATATACGACAATTTGGCCAGGGTGAAATTGGGACGGCCCGGATCGGGGATTGTGTTCGTATGGCTGATGGTTCTCGAAGGCGTAGTTGGGTAGGCGTTTCGCTGATTGGCCTGGCTGGCGTCTTGGTGCTGACCGGGGTCGCCTATGCCGTTTTCGGGACCCAGGCCGATGCCACGGCTGGCAACGCGGCAACCTCCCCGGAAGTTACGGGCTCGGTGTCGCAGCTGCCCGCTCGCCAGCTCGGCAAGAGCGGCCTTCCGTTGCCGAGGTTCGTCAGCTTGAAGACCGACAGGGTCAATGTCCGCCGCGGTCCATCCAGTGAGCACGGCGTGTCATGGGTGTTCAACCGTCGCGAATTACCCGTTGAGATCGTTGCGGAATTCGATCATTGGCGCCGCGTTCGCGATGCCGATGGCGAAGAAGGCTGGATCTATCAGAGTTTGCTGGCCGGACGGCGCACGGCGATGGTCGCGCCCTGGCGCAAGGACAACAACGTGACCATGATGAATGCGCCGGCAAAGGATGCCGCCACGGTAGCGCTGGTCCGCGGCGGCGTGATTGGCCGCATCAACACCTGCGACGGCGACTGGTGCAGCCTGAGTGTTGCAGGCTATGAGGGCTGGATAGAGCAGGCCATGCTCTGGGGCGTCTATCCCGGCGAATACATCAGATAGTTGATCTTTCAACACGGTTCATGCCGCTGCCGCGGCGCGACTGATTCGCCTGTCCAACAGCGCTTGACCCTAAGTGTCGCTCAACCGGACAATGACGTCGATTCGGCTGACCTTCTTGCCGGGCGGCGCTTTCGGCAGACCGATGACCTCCAGCTTGTCGTCCGGTATGTCGACCAGTCGCTCTTCGCCTTCGATGTAAAAGTGGTGGTGGCTGGACGTGTTGGTGTCGAAATAGCTCTTGTGCCCTTCGATTGCCACCTCGCGCAGCAGGCCGGCATCGGTGAATTGATTGAGCGTGTTGTAGATCGTTGCCAGCGACACCGCGACGTTGGCCTGCAGGGCCTCGCTATGCAGCGCCTCGGCGGTGACATGGCGGTCGCCATTGGCGAACAGCAACTGTGCCAGGGCAATGCGCTGGCGGGTCGGGCGCAGACCGGCGTTGCGCAACTTGCTGATATGGCAGACACGGAACGAATGACTGTGTTGATCCTGATGCATCGAAAGCACCTCGACTCTCTGAAATAATACGCAAGACGTCGCTTCCAGAGGGAATCTAGCGCATTTGATAATCGCTCGCAATTCGCTTCATGTGCGTCGCGCTGCCACGCCGGATTGAGGCGCAGATTTGCACAATGGCTTTTTACCTGCTGATGACTATGATATTGGACAGGCATGGGAAATGATGGTTGTTCGGAACGCAACCGCAGCGGTGGTTAACCTGGGAGGGGGTGCATGACAGAGCGCAAATCAAGTTACGACTATGCCGATTTGCTTGCATGCGGGCGTGGCGAGCTGTTCGGGCCGGGCAACGCCCAGCTTCCCCTGCCGCCGATGCTGATGTTCGACCGCATCACCGAGGTTTCCGAGGACGGCGGTGAGCGCGGCAAGGGCTTCATCCGGGCCGAGCTCGATGTCAAACCGGACCTGTGGTTCTTCCCCTGCCACTTCATGGGCAACGAAATCATGCCGGGATGCCTCGGGCTGGATGCCCTCTGGCAGATGACCGGATTCTTTTTGGGATGGTTGGGTGAGCCCGGCTATGGCATGGCGCTGTCGACGGGAGAAGTCAGGTTCAAGGGCATGGTCACGCCCAAGACCAAGCTGGTGGAATACGGCGTGGACTTCAAGCGTGTCATGCGCGGTCGCCTGGTGCTGGGCATTGCCGATGGATGGTTGAAGGCCGATGGTGAAACCATTTACACAGCCACCGATCTGCGCGTAGGTTTGTCGAAGGAAAAAGCCGGCTGAGGCCCCCACCGAGAGTGAGACGCTAGCATGAGACGTGTCGTTGTTACCGGCATCGGAATCGTATCTTCCATAGGCAACAATGCTGAAGACGTGACATCCTCGTTGCGCGATGCAAGATCGGGCATATCGTTTTCGCAGGACTTCGCCGATCACGGTTTTCGCTGTCAGGTCTGGGGGGCTCCCGATATCGATGCCAAAGCACTTGTCGATCGGCGCGCCATGCGCTTTTTGTCCGAAGGTGGTTCCTGGAACCACATCGCCATGCTGCAGGCCATCGAGGATTCTGGTCTCGAGCAAGACGACATCACCAACCAACGCACCGGCATCGTTATGGGCTCCGGCGGCCCTTCGACAGTGACCATCGTCGAGGCGGCGGCGACCACGGTAAAGAACAACAGCCCGAAGCGCATTGGACCGTTCGCCGTGCCCAAGTGCATGAGCTCCACCGCTTCGGCAACGCTCGCCACGTGGTTCAAGATACACGGTGTCAACTACACCATCTCGTCGGCCTGCTCGACCTCGGCCCACTGCATCGGCAATGCGGCCGAACTGATCCAGTGGGGCAAGCAGGATGTGATGTTCGCCGGCGGTCATGAGGACCTGCACTGGACCATGTCCAACCTTTTCGATGCCATGGGCGCGATGTCGTCGAAGTACAACGACACCGCGGCGTCCGCTTCGCGGGCCTATGACGTCGGGCGCGACGGATTCGTCATAGCCGGCGGTGCCGGTGTCGTCATCCTGGAGGAACTGGAACACGCCAGGGCGCGGGGCGCCAAGATCTATGCCGAACTGGCCGGCTATGGCGCCACCTCGGACGGCCACGACATGGTCGCGCCCTCCGGTGAGGGGGCCGTGCGCTGCATGCGCCAGGCGCTTTCGACCGTCGATGCCAAGGTCGACTACATCAACACCCACGGCACCTCGACACCGGTCGGCGACTCAAAGGAGATCGCCGCCATCCGCGAGGTGTTCGGCGATGACGGTCCGGCCATCGGATCGACCAAGTCGCTCACCGGCCATTCGCTCGGTGCCGCCGGCGTGCAGGAGGCGATCTATTCTCTGTTGATGATGCAGAACGATTTCATGGCCGAGAGCGCCCACATCACCGACCTCGACCCCGAATTCGCCGGCGCCCCGATCCTCACCGAGCGGCGTGACGGCGCTTTCGACGTGGCGCTGTCGAACTCCTTCGGCTTCGGCGGCACCAACGCCACGCTGGTGTTCCAGCGTCACAACGGCTGACAACGAC
>JAHEJE010000231.1 GCA_024639035.1 Alphaproteobacteria bacterium | reverse complement strand
CCACAAGGTGCAGGCGCTCGGGGTCGAACATTTCGGCCAGACCGGCAGCGTCGCCGATCTCTATGCCGAGTACCGCATAGACAAGGCTGCAATTCTGGAAGCGGCACTGGTGGCCATTCCGGCCAAGCGATACAGGTGACAACTCTGCAACTACTTTGTCGGATACGTCCGGAATGACGGCCAATACCGGAACACGTTGCTAACCTTGCAGTTGCCAGCACAGCGCTGGCCACAACACAGATGCCAGTTGCATAAAATTTTATCCTCTTTTTTGACGAGTTTTCAAAGCCCCAGACCCATTGTGCCGCAAGCATGGGTTGAACCTTGCCATTTCGTGACGATTGGGAAGTGGCCAAATGAACAAGATACAAAACTTCGCTGCTATGCCGCGCAGTTCAAGAAGACCGACGGCAGCGTTGCCATCATCGCCGCGGTAACGATCAGCGCGGTCATCATGACCGCCGGCATCGCCGTCGACTACGGTCAATCGGTCGCCATGCGCTCCAAGATGCAGGCAGCCGCCGATGCCGCCTCACTGGCCGCCGCGTCGACGCAGCTGACCAACGCCCAGCGCATCAAGATGGCAAAGGATATCTTTGCCCAGAATATCGACCTCAGCGAATTCACTACGCCGCCGAATGTGACGGTTGTCATGGGCGCCAGCGGCGAAGACGTGACGGTAAGTGCGACCGGCAAGATCAGAACCAACTTCATGCGGGTTGCCGGCTATCACAACATGACTGTCGATGTCGACAGCTCAGCCGGTGTGCAGTCGATCAATGCCGAAATCGCGCTGGTGCTCGATGTCTCGGGATCCATGCGCGCCTGGATCGGCGCCCAATCTCGCATCGACGTTCTAAAGCAGGCCGCCCACGACCTGGTCAACACGGTCAGTTCGGGCAACGCCGGCGCCAAGCCGGTCAAATTCGGCATTGTGCCGTTTACCGTCAATGTGAACATCGGCACCGACAACGCGCAATACGTCACCGGCACCAACCATTCTCTGTTCACCGGAACCAGTTGGGCCGGCTGCGTCTTTTCCAGACCATCCCCGGAACATGTCTCGGACAACTACACCGGCAACCCCAACGCTGCCGCCGGCAAGTGGCATGCCTACATCTGGCCGCCCATGCCCAACGGCGACACCGACCCGTCGACGTCCAGCCAATGCCTGAACCCGAGCAACGGCACCAATTCCGGCTACGAAAGCCTTGAGGAGAATGCCGCCGGCGTCTACAAGCCGCAAACCGCGGGACCGAATTTCAACTGCGTCCGTCACCCGATCATGCCGCTGAGCACCAACCTGACCCAGGTGCATGACAAGATCGACGAATTGACCTCTGAGTCCAACCAGGGGACCATCATCGCACCCGGCATTTCGTGGGGTATGCGGCTTCTGTCGCCCGGCCAGCCGTTTACCGAAGGCGACCGCTATGCGCACGACATGCGCAAGATCATCATCGTCCTTACCGATGGCGAGCAGACCACAGAAGCTGAGTACCACTATGACAGCTGCCACGCGACGACGAATTCGACCGAGCAGTTCGCGTTCAACCCTGCCGATTTCAAGCTGGACGGCAACAGCCTGTCCGGCACCGGGCCGGATGATCTGCTGACCCCGTACGGCTTCATCCGGGACAGCGATACCTTCGGCACCGGGCCGGCCAGCTGGGCCGGGGTCAAGGACGACCTGCAGTCCGTTTCTCTGGCCGCATGTACCCAAGCCAAGGCCGCACAGGCCCGCGGCCGCCCGGTCGAAATCTTCTCGATTGCGGTCAGTTCGTCGGCCGGTCCCGGCACCAAGGTCTACGACCTGCTCAGGGATTGCGCCTCCAAGCCGGACAATTTCTTCTACGCGACCGACAGCGCCGCATTGCGGCAGGCGTTCGAGGATATCGCCGAAGACGTACTGAACGTGCGTTTGACCAATTAGGGACCAAGCGGGGCACCATCGGCGTCCCGTTTTGCGCCTTGACCTGTAAACGTGTCTGGTCGAAAACAGGCCGCAGAGCGCTGATCCAGCAGCGGCCAAGGAATGGACCATTCATGAAACCGTTTTTCGTCCAGATCAAAACCGAACTCGGCAAGGCCTATGACGTCGCAACGGCGCTGGCCGATGCCGAGATCGCCTCGGAAATATACTCCACCGCCGGCGGCTTCGACCTGATGGTGAAGTTCTATCTGGCCGACGGCGAGGATGTCGGCCACTTCATCAATCAGAAAGTCCACACCATTGCCGGCGTGAAGGACACCTACACCATCGTCACCTACCGCGCGTTCTAGACGATGACGCCGTCCAGTGCCGTGGCCTGGATGTCGCGGCGCGGCACATGGATCCTGCCGGCGGGCGTGGTGCTGGGACTGGCCTGGCAGGATTTTGCCGCCGTCATGCGCCCGGCCCTGCCATTCAGCGTCTTTGCCATGCTGACGCTGCTGCTCACCCGCCTGGACCTGGCTGAAACCTTCACCCACCTGCGCAAACCCCGGCTGCTCTTGGCCGGCCTCGCCTGGGCACTGCTGGTCATGCCGGTGCTGATGTTTGCCGTGCTGACCGTCTGGCCGGTCAGTCCGGGGCTGAAACTGGCATTGATCATCTACGCGACATCGCCGCCCAACTTCTCGACCGCCGCACTCGCCTGGATGTTCGGTCTCGACGGCAATCTGGCCCTGGTCTTCACGCTGACCGCCATCGGCCTGCACCCCATCGTCACGCCGGCATTCACCGGCCTGATGACCGACGGCGCCGCCGGACTGACCGCTGCCGAGCTGGCGCTGCGGCTGGCCGGGTTGATCGGCGCCGCCGGATTGGCCTCACTGGTGCTCAGATGGTTGATCCCCAGTGAGGCCATCCGACGCGGCAGCACCACATTCGACGCCGCCCACATCCTCATCATGCTGGTCTTCGCCGTGGCGCTGATGGACGGCATCACGGCGCGAATTGTGGCTGAACCGGTGTTTGCGCTTCAATTGATTGCCCTGAGCTTTGCGCTCCACATCGCCATCAATGTCTTGAGTTTCTTTGTCTTGCGTGTGCTGGCCGGCGTGAAATCCGCCGCCACGCTCGCCTATTGCAACGGCGGCCGCAACATCGCCATCGCCATGAGCGTCCTCGGCTCCAGCGCGCCGGACGATGCCTGGCTGTTTTTCGCCATGCTGCAGTTTCCCATCTACATCCTGCCGATGCTCATGCAGCCGGTCTACCGGCGCCTGCTGCCTCAGCCGTCGTAGTCCACCACCACCTTGTCGGTCGTCGGGTGCGACTGGCAGGTGAGAATGTAGCCGGCTTCGATCTCATCCGGCTCAAGGCCGTAGACGATATCCATTTCAACCGCGCCCTCGATCAGCCTGGCCCGGCAGGTGCAGCACACCCCGCCCTTGCAGGCAAACGGTACGTCGACCTTGGCATCGTGCGCCACATCAAGGATCGGTGGGCCCTGGAACGGCACGGCAATGCGGGTGCGCACGCCGCGCAGGATGACATCCACTTCGGCCCTGCGCCCGTCGATCTCGACATCCGCACTGCTTGGTTTCAGATCACCGGCCACCGGCCGCTCGCCGAAGCTTTCAATCTTGATCCGCTCGTCGGCCATGCCGAGCGCCAGCAGCGCTGCCTTGCCGCCGTCCATCACCGGGCCGGGCCCGCAAATGAACGCCCAGTCGAGCTGGCCGACATCGCATAACCTTGAGGCAAGTTCGGAAATCTTGTCTTCGGTGAGCATGCCGGCGAACAACGGGATGTCGGGGATTTCATCCGACAGCACATGAAACACCTGCAGCCGCGAAAGATGCAGGTCTTTCAGGTCGGCCAATGCTTCACGGAAAATGATATCGCGGCCGCGCCGGTTGCCATAGATCAGAGTGACACGGGACTTTGGCTCGGCAGCCAGAATGGTGCGGATGTTGGAAATGACCGGGGTAATGCCGGAACCGCCGGCAATGAACAGGTACGACTTGACCGCATCCGGCTCCAGCGGCGCATGAAAACGGCCCATCGGCCCCATCACGTCAATCGCATCGCCGGCTTCCAGCACATCGTTGACGTAGCCCGAGAACCGGCCCTCGTGCAGACGCTTCACACACACCCGCAACTCGCCGCTGTCGGGCGCAACGCAGATCGAATACGGCCGGCGCAGCTCCTGCCCGTCCACCGTGGCCCGCAGCGTGAGGTATTGGCCCTGGGTGAATGTATAAGCGCCGCGCAATGCGTCGGGCACCGAAATTGCCACCGACGTGGCGTCGTCGGTTTCCTTGCGCACCTCCTTCACGGTGAGGGTGTGGAACTCGGGACGCGGCATGACGGCTGATCCTCAGATACACTTGAAATAGTCGAATGGCTCACGGCACGATGTGCAGCGCCATAGCGACTTGCAGGCGGTGGAACCGAATTCCGACACCATTTCGGTATCGGCCGCACCGCAGTGCGGACAGGTCACCGGCTCCGGCGCCTCGAACAGGGCACGCTTGCCGGCCTTGCCCTGAGGTGGCGCAATGCCAAAGGCACGCAGGTTCTCGCGGCCTTTCGGTGTGATCCAGTCAGTGGTCCAGGCCGGCGATTTGGCGGTGGTCAGGGCGGCATGGGTATATCCCGCTTCATCGAGTGCTGCGCGCACGTCATTCTCGATCTGCTGGCTCGCCGGACAACCGGAATAGGTCGGCGTGATGACCACTTCATGGCGCGCGCCATCCTCTCGGACTTCGCGCACGATACCGAGGTCGACAACCGAGATCACCGGGATTTCCGGGTCCATCACACCGTGCAGGGCCTGCCAG